>JAVWGW010000060.1:0-9156 GCA_036640375.1 Raoultibacter sp.
AACACCAGCCATAGCAATCCTCCATTTCTTTATGCACTTTTATGCGTTTTGATTCCGCGGAGGCCTCTCCAGTGGGCAATCCGAGAACTTATTGCAACCATTACATGCATCAGCAGGAAATGCAATATAACGCAATGAAGTTAGAAAAAACCTCCGCGAACGTACACAATTATTCGGTGAATGGATGTTGACAAATCGGAAATTTGCGCATGATTTCGTGGGTTACTTTGCCACAGTAAAGCGCTTCTTTCTGCGGAAATAGTCACTTTTTCTCATTCATTCGGGGATGTTGAGGGCAGGCATATTCAAAAGATTCAACCATAGTGCATAAATGGGTGAAAACATGCAAATTGCCCCTATTCCACGACCGAGCGGCGCGCAAAAAGCGTGGCGTCAATAAGGCCACTGGCCTTAGCTAAGAATAATGAGGGAGGGTGTTTGTAGGGGAAAATGGTGCGCCAGGCAGGAATCGAACCTGCAACCGTCGGATTAGAAGTCCGATGCTCTATCCGTTGAGCCACTGGCGCGCGCAGAAGCTATTATAAAGCAAGCCCGCACAACCCGTATGCATATTAGCGCAAAATAATGCGTTTACGTTGGTTTTTCATTGTAAGCACAGTACAATAGCGCAATCGGAAAAAAGGAGTTTACTATGATGCAGCCAAAGGATACTGCGCACGAAGCTGTTGCCGTGCTCATACCCTGCTACAACGAAGCGATTACCATCGCCAAGGTTATCGACGATTTTAAGGCGGCGCTGCCCGCTGCGACCATCTATGTGTACGACAACAATTCAAGCGACGACACCGCCGCCATCGCCGCCGCAAGCGGCGTGATTGTGCGCCATGAAAGCCGCCAGGGCAAAGGCAACGTCGTGCGCCAAATGCTGCGCGACATCGACGCCGACTACTATATATTGGTTGACGGCGACGACACCTACCCCGCCGAAGCTGCCCAGGAGCTTTTGACACCCCTGCGCGAAAACCGTGCCGACATGACCGTGGGCGATCGCCTTTCCAACGGCACCTATACCGAAGAAAACGACCGTGCCTTTCATAACTTCGGCAACAACTTGGTACGCGGGCTTATCAAACTTATCTATGGCTTCAAATTCAATGATGTTATGACCGGCTATCGCGCCTTCAATGCTGTGTTCGCCAAAACGATGCCCGTGCTTTCCCCTGGCTTCGAAATCGAAACGGAACTTTCCATCCATGCGGTTGATAAACGTTGGCGCATCGCTGAGGTTCCTATCGACTACCGCGACCGCCCGGAAGGCAGCGAAAGCAAGCTTGATACCGTTTCTGACGGCATCCGCGTTTTGTTAACCATCGCTTCCCTTTTTAAGGATTACCGCCCGCTGGTGGCCTTTTCTTGGATTGGCCTTATCTTCTGCCTTATCGGCCTTGTCGTGGGCATCCCCGTCATCTTTGAATTTGCCCAAACCGGCCTTGTGATGAAATTCCCTTCGGCCTTGCTGGCGGTGGCGTTTGTGTTTACGGGACTTCTCAGTTTTGCCTGCGGTTTAATTCTTGATACGACCGTCAAAGGCAATCGCAAAGAATATGAACTTACCGTAACTGCTGCCTACGAACAGCATCGACGCGATGCACGCTAGGCTGTGCGGCGTGCGGGATGCGCGCCACCGCGCCTGCCCACTGACCCGTGGGAAAGACGGGCACCATGCAGTCAAGTAAGCTGCGCGCCGCTTTTTTTGTCTTTTTAGGAGGCATCAGCTATGGCGCGATAGCAGCTATCGCAAAACTTGCCTATGCGCAGGGTTTCACTTGGTCACAGGTAGTGGTCAGCCAAGGATTTTTCGCAGTTGTCTACTTCGGCATCATAGTTGCCACCCAGATTGTGCGGCGCAGCCACGTGGTGAAAGTGGGACCTAAGCAGGTGGCGAAATTGCTGCTGCTGGGGTGTTTTACCTGCACGACGGCCATCTTTTATTACTTTTCGCTGACGATGCTTCCCGCCTCTATTGCCATCACGCTGCTTTTTCAATTTACCTGGATTGGCATGGTATTGCAGGTTATAACCACCCGCCGGCCACCTTCGGCCAGCGAGGTGGCAGCGATAGTGCTCATTTTTGCCGGCACGCTGTTTGCCAGCGGATTTCTTTCCTCAAGCTTCGGCGGATCGATCAATTTTGCAGAATTTAATCCCCTCGGCATCGCCTGTGGGCTTATATCAGCCCTAAGCTGCGCGCTGTTCCTGTTTTTCTCGGGACGCTTTGAAACGACCATGCCGCCCATGCAGCGCGGCTTTATCACCTGTTGCGGCACCCTTTTACTGGGGCTGTGCGTATGTCCCAGCTATTTCACTTCAGGCGTGCTTTTGCAGGGCATCCTCCCCTTCGGCATGGCACTTGGCCTATTCGGGCTCTTTTTCCCCGTGTTGCTTTTCGGCCTGGGCGCACCGCACCTGCCCGCAGGCGTTTCCACCATCATGGCATCAAGCGAACTACCCGCGTCCGTGGTGCTGGCTCTTATTCTGTTACAAGAACACGTGGACATCTTACAGATAATCGGCATCATCGTCATCTTAGCCGGAGTAATAGTATCCCAAGCCCCCAACCTCTTCCCCCGCAAACCCCCCACACAGTGACCGCTACGCAGGGTCGTTACAAAGAGTAATGAACACAAAGACTTATATTCCTTATCCTACTTTACACGTGTTTTTATATTCGTTATACTCGATCTGTCGGAAGGAAACAAATGAAAAGCTTCTCATCGAGGGAAGTGATCAAGCTACTTACGGCGGACGGATGGTATGAGGTTAGTGCGGTTGGCAGTCATCATCAGTACAAGCATCCGGTAAAGCCGGGGCGTGTGACGGTAAAGCATCCAACGAAAGACATACCACCAAAGACCTTGCAGAGTATTGGATTGCAGTCAGGACTACAGTTCAAATAGTCCTACCCTCCAAAGAGAATGAGGAACGAATGAAAAAGGAAGACCGCTACACCTACCCTGCCGTGTTCACCTATGAGCCTGGGCATGAAATCGCCGTGGAGTTTCCTGACTTAGGCGTAGCCACCAGCGGAGTGAACGACGATGACGCGCTGCTATCGGCACGTGAGCTTTTAGGGTGCGTGCTGTATGGCCTAGAAGAGGACGGCGAGGAAATACCCGCTCCATCGCTGTTGAGCGGCGTGACAGTGAATAACAACGCCCACACGGCTCTAGTAGATGTGTACATGCCCTCGATACGGCAGGCACAGTCCACCAAGGCCGTGAACCGAACGGTAACTCTTCCGGCATGGCTGAACGCGCGCGCCGTGGAGCAGGGAGTTAATTTCTCGCAGACATTACAAGCAGCACTGCGCGACCAACTCGCAGTAAAATAAGCATCCAGGCGCCGCCACAGGTTGGAGCAACAATGGCAAAGACAGGCGTGTCCTGGCGGAGCAGATAAGCGTGAAAGACCGAGGAGTTTGAAGTAAGCGTACTCCCTGTACGCGCACGAAAACGACGAGAGGCTTGAACGGTTATATGCCCACCAGGGCACGCCGTCAGGTTGAAAAGAGTGGAGCGGGTGACGGGAATCGAACCCGCGTCATAAGCTTGGAAGGCTCAAGTTCTACCATTGAACCACACCCGCATAAAAATGGTCGGGACGACAGGATTTGAACCTGCGACATCCTGCTCCCAAAGCAGGCGCGCTACCAAACTGCGCCACGTCCCGACGCCCGAACAGCTCTAGCATTATACCAAAGAATCACCGCATTGCGGGTGAAATCTTATCCCTCAACAAGCGCAACGCATTTCCCCGATGTGAAAGGCTGTTTTTTTCGCTTTGACTTACCTGCGCCAAGGTTTTTTCCCCTGCAAAAACTGTGGGAAAGAAAAGAGGGTCGTAACCAAAGCCTTCACTTCCCTGTGCGGCGCAGCCTATGGTGCCCTCTATCGTGCCTTCGGCAACCGTTTGGGCTCCCCCTTCGTCGATAAAAACCAGACAGCACACAAAACGTGCCGTTCTTTTATCAAGTGGAATACCTGATAGTTCCGCTAAAACTTTTGCATTATTATCGGCATCGTTTCCGTGCTTTCCTGCATAACGTGCCGAATACACCCCGGGGGCACCCCCGAGCGCATCGACAATCAAACCAGAATCATCCGCAAGCACAGCACATCCTGTCGCCGCGTGGGCAGCAAGCGCCTTTATGCGAGCATTCCCTTCAAAGGTGGCGCCATCTTCTTCGGGTTCTGAGAAAACCCCCGCTTCGCGCAGGGTAAGAAATTCCCATCCCTCAAAATCGAGGGCTGTTTTTATCTCTTCTATTTTATGGGCATTGTTGCTGGCGATAACCACGCGCTTCATACGGCTTCCCTTCTTTGGCGGCGGATGCATGGGCAAAAAATAAGCTTAGGGCAGATCAATGGCGCAAACAGAGTCAAGGGACAAGCCGAGAACGCGGGACCCAAAGCCCTTAAACTCATCGGCGTCGGTTCCTGTTGTAAAAAATTGATACGTGGGCAAGTTTTCAGGGCTTGCGCATTGCTCGCGCCTGCTCAAAGTGGAATCCACATCTTTAGCCACTTCCTGCGCCGAAGAAATCAAGACCACATCGCGCCCCACCACGCCCCCAATAAGGGTCTTTAACAACGGAAAATGCGTGCATCCCAAAACGAGGGTATCTATTTCGCAGCGTCGCAAAGGATCAAGGTAGTCCTGCGCAATTTCTTGAAAAGCGGGGCGAATATACACCTTGGAAGCAAGAGCCGTATAGTTTTCGATGGGGCCTTGTGCCATGCGGATGCCCTGTTCGGCAATTTCAACAAAACGGGGTGTCGCCGTTGAAAACACCGTGATACGCGCATCAAGCGCACGAATCGCTTTGGTGTAGGCTTCCGAATCGACCGTTGCTTTGGTTGCAATCACGCCCACGCGTCCGTTTTTCGTTGTTTGCGCCGCCGCACGAGCCCCTGGCTGAACAACCCCAATCACCGGCACGTCAAATGTTTCTTGCGCATGAGCAAGACCGGCAGCCGTGGCGGTGTTGCAGGCTATAACGATCATCTTCACCTGGTGTTCTACCAGCCAGCGACCAATCTGCTGCACAAAGGCGTCCACTTCAGCCAGCGTGCGCGGACCGTAAGGACAGCGCGCCGTATCGCCCACGTAAACGATACTTTCATGGGGCAATGCCGCCATAATTTCGCGGACAACGGTCAAGCCGCCATAACCCGAATCGAAAATGCCGATAGGGGCATTGTCAAAACCTTCCGACCCCAACATATAAGGTGGGGGTGAGGGTGTGTGCGCTAAGGTATCCATGCTGCCAGTATAGCGCAGGGGTGCGGCCTGCGTTATACGCTCTGCATTCGGTCATATTTTCTGCTAATCTGGAAAAGTCAATCACAGGCAAGACACAACGAAGGAGACAGCGATGAAAGTTTTACTTATCAACGGAAGCCCCAACGAAAAACGCTGCACGTACACCGCACTTGATGAAGTGGCGCACAGCCTGCAAGCTTGCGGCGCAGAAACCGAAATCGCCTGGATCGGCACCGATGCCATCAGGGGCTGTGATGGCTGTGGAGGCTGCAGCAAAAAAGGCAATCAGCGCTGCATTCACAGCAATGACGTCGTAAACCATCTGCTTGATTTGGCAGCTGAGGCCGACGGCATCATCGTGGGAACGCCCGTGTTTTACGCGGGAGCCAACGGCGCTCTTGTCGCCACCCTCGACCGTATGTTTCGCGCAGGCTGTGGCGTCATGACGTTTAAGCCCGGCGCCTGTGTCGCTTCGGCACGACGCGCCGGTACCACCTGCGCCCTCGATCAGTTAAACAAGTATTTCCTGTTCAACAAGATGCCGCTTGTGGCCTCAAATTACTGGCCTATGGTGCATGGACAATCCGCCGAACAGGTAAAACGTGATGAAGAAGGCCTGCAGATCATGCGCATCCTGGGGCAAAATATGGCTTGGTTGCTGCAGTGTATTGCCGCGGGCAAAGCCGCAGGAATCACCACGCCTCAAAAGGAAGCAAAAATTGCCACAAACTTCATCACGCCCATCGAAGCTTAAATCAGGTGTGTGATACCACCACATCGCCCACCGCAAGCAGGCTGTAAAGCGCCCCGGCATCGCCGACTGAAAGGTTTATGCATCCGTGTGAACCGTACCCGTCGGCATACCGGGTGCCCCCGAAGCTCGATTGCCAATTGGCATCGTGAAAGCCAACGGCATTACCCACAAACGGCATCCAGTATTGAACCTTGGTTTCGTATTCTGGCTTGCCCGTATTGGGCATCATAGAACCAATCAGCGTTGAAGGGCTCTGCATGGCGTTGACCACATATACCCCGGTCGGGGTATTTTTTTTGCCATCGGGCACACCCGAAACGAAGGCTGCGCTCCAAATAAGCGCACCCGCCCCGTCGTAGAAGCGCGCCGTTTGTTCCGACAAATCAACATCGACATAGCGCGGACCCCAATCTTGCGCGCCCGCCCCGTTAAAGGCGGTGGCACTTTGGGTCACAGGAACATCCACATCGCCCTGCTTGCCTTCGGCAACGCCCTGTACTGCCGCAGCTTTAAGCGCCGCGTTGTCCACAACCCACCCCACAACACCGCCGGAAACCGTGCACACCTTACCATCGGGGCGCGTGTAGGTGCGTGTCGACCCATAGGTATTGCAGGCCGCCGCTGTTTTGTCGGACCACTCGGTCAAAAATCCATCATCAAGCACTACGCTCAAATCTTCTTGCAGGCGCACGTAGGGGGCAATCTGTGCGGAGCCCAATTCGGACACCAGCGTTCCCGCCATCAAAAAGCGCATTTGAGCAGCGATCATTTTGTTGGCGCTTGCACAGGCCGTCGTAAGCTCGGGGGTTTTTTCGGTAACGGTAGGTTGTGCCAATTGCTGCTTGGTAAGCGACACGCTGCGATCCATCTTGGCAATGGCACCATCAACCACCTTCAGCACTTCATCGGCGGAAAAAGCGGTGCCAGCAACTTCAGGGACAACCGTAAAAGCCTTCACGGCTTCGGTGTAGGCAATCGTCGCGTTTTGAGGGGCCTTTGCGTTGGCATTAAAGGCTTCGACCTGCGCCCCTATCACTTCCTTAAGACCGGCCTGTGCGGAAGAAAGCACCAGTTCATTGCTTGCATCGTGGTGCTTCGTAAGCTCAACCGGCCACATCCAAGGGTTAACATCTTCCAGCATCTTGGCAACAAGTGCTGTGCTATCCAAGGAAATACCAGCATCAGCTGCCGTTAAGGTAAACGAGAGGCCTTCCCCTTTCACCTCAAGGGAATAATCGTTGACCGCATCGCTTATAAGCGCTTGGGTATCCGTTGCATTCATCGTTGAAATATCCAAATCGGCCAGTGCAGTATTAGGCCAAAAACGGTTAAAGAAAAACAGCGATACCCCCACATAGACAAGCAAAAGCAGGCCCAGGATAATACCCAGGGTGATAAGTGCTATCTTGCCGGGACGCTTGCCTTCCACAACAATACCGTGCGCACCGGCCGCAGCTTCAGCGCGCGGCGTGCCTACCGGCACAACAGGCCGAAAAGCACCCGTCGTTTGCATGGGGGGCACGGGGGGAATTTTTGCGGTAGGCTGCGGGGCAGGCTTCGAAGCAGGCACCTTGGAGGTTTGCGCCGTAGGCTTCTGAGAAGAAGCGGCTGCTTGCGCCGCACTTTGCTTTTCCTTGGCTTCCAGCGTTGCATCTTTATCTTTAGCGTTATCTTTATCAGTCATAGTCAATCTCTTAATGAGGGGGCTTTAGGTCATAATACCAGCAAATGAACGGCTTGCCGCCAAAGGGTTAAGCAAGAGCCACATCAATCAACAGCTTGTCCATCAATCCCCCATATTCATTCCCCCACACAAACAAAAAAGAGGGCTGCAAGCGCCCAAACAGGTGCAAAACTTTTGAACAGCTTTGCACCTGCCTGGACGCCGCCAGCTAGCGTGCACTACTCGTTGGGGGTGATAAGGCTCAACAGTTCTGCAACCGCTTCTTTCGGGAAATCATCAGCGAAAGAGCTTTCCTGCAGCAAGCGCAAGAAGGTATGGGTGTTTGCGCACTGGGGCAGCATATAGCCCGCTTCACGCAAAATGTCTTCCGCCATGATGCGATTAGACATTTCCACCGCCTTCGCCAGCCGATACGAAGCATCATTTTCCGCCGTTGCCGCAATAGTGGCGGCTTTGTTTTCCTGGATGGTTTTGCTGCGAGCAAGTGCACGCTGCGCTGCCACAACGGCATCAACCTTGGGCTGCTGCGGCGGGTAGGTTTCAGGCACCATCGAAATGGCCCCTGAAGGGCAGGCTGCGGCACAGCTGCCACAACCGCTGCATTTGTCCCGGTCGATGATGCTATTTTCCGTATCGGCTGCCCCGGTAGGACACACGTAGAGGCACAGGCAATCCTTGGTGCACAATCTAATATTCCTGACAGCGTACATAGTCTACCGCCCCTCTATCTTCGTGAATTTCCAGCGCGGCACCTTGCACACAGGACACAATTCTGGCGCTTCGGCACCCACGAAAATGAATCCGCAGATGGTGCACACATACACGTTTGTTCCCTCTAGCAGACCCTCTTTTTCCGTTGCATAACGTGCAAGTAGCGATTTGAGGATGCGCGTCACCTTTTCGCTCCACACCAGCGATCGCAGCGCACCACGATCGTGATGGGCCGATGCCGCTGCGTTGGCCGCAGGAAACTCTGCGTTAAGATCGCTTTCTACAAGGGAAAGCAAGGCGTCGATCGAAGCGCTTTCTTCTGCCGGCGCATGACTTTTGAAATAGTCGGCCAACTGGGTAAAGAGTTCCGCTTCACGCGCCAAATACTGCTTTTCGCACCCGCGCGCAAGATTGGAACACAACGCGCTCATTTCCAACACTGAAAGCTCGCGCATATCTTGTGCCGGCTCGCTGGATGCTCCTGCGGGGGACGCAGGCACCGAAGCTGGTGCCGAAGCCGCTACAGGCGCCGCCGTTTCCTCCTTCTCGAAATCGGCCTTGGGTGCGCCGCACAGCGGACACGTCCAATCATCAGGCAATTCTTCCCACGTTGTTCCCGGCACAATCCCCTCATCAGGGATTCCGAGAGCTTCATCGTAGACATAGTTGCAAATCTGACATACATATTTAGCCACAGCCAAACCTCCTTTATAGCAAAGCCTAT
>JAVWGW010000061.1:0-9067 GCA_036640375.1 Raoultibacter sp.
CGTCTGAATGCTTGGAAGGATTAAAATGCTGTACGTATATGAATTTGAGTTTTACAAAAGCGGAAACTCTGTTGTTGCCTACCCCTTTGAAGTGGGCGAGGGCACCTTTGGTGATGACTTACGTGATGCCGTTGAGTGTGCCGCCGATTGGCTTTCTGGCTTTATCAACGATCATCTTGTAAGCGGAAATCCCTTGCCAACGCCAGAGTTTGGACACCTTCCCCAGTTTGGCGGCACCATCATTGCCGTGGCGGTCGATTGCGATCTTTCAAAGATTGAAGCTGTAAGCGCAGCTGATGCCGCGCGCATTCTTGGTGTGAGCACGGCGCGGGTTGCCCAAATGTGTGAAGCAGGAAAGCTCGAATCGTGGCGCGAGGGGTCAAGTCGCAGGGTAACGCGCGATTCCCTTGATGCGCGTTTGCTGGATGCTCCAAAAGCGGGTCGCCCAAAAAAAGCAGCCATGGCTTAAGGTTTAGCCAGCGCCGCCATCCTGTGTATTTACACGTTTTTCGGCCGAATAATGTGTAAAACATCACGTTTTTCGGCCGAATAATGTGATACTCTCTTGCTAGAGCTGATGCGGTAAGGCCTGCCTTACCCACATCAGGGGTTTTAAGGGAAGGGTGTTGTCGTGCAGCGCAATCTGTTTGCAAGCCTACAGGCGTGGAAAGATCATCCTCATAGGAAGCCTCTCATTTTGAAAGGGGCACGCCAGGTTGGTAAAACGTGGCTTCTCAAAGAATTTGGGAAGCAGTGTTTTTCATCCTGCGTGTACGTGCGGATGGAAGACAACGCCGCAATGGCTCAGCTTTTTGAGGGCTCCCTCAATCCCGATCGCCTGCTCGACGGCATTGCTGCCTTTACAGGGCAGCCTATTATTCCGGGCGAAACGCTGTTGATCCTTGATGAAGTGCAGGCGGTTCCGCGCGCGTTGACGGCGCTTAAATATTTCAACGAAGATGCGCCACAATACGCCATCGCGGTTGCGGGGTCGCTGCTTGGCGTGGCACTTCATCAGGGAATATCGTTTCCCGTGGGGAAGGTAAGCTTCCTCGATCTTCACCCCATGAGTTTTACCGAGTTTTTGCTGGCATGCAAAGAGGATGCCCTGGTGCGTATTTTAGAAGAGCGCGCCACCGACATGCTTGCTGTTTTCAGAGAACGTTTTACCGACCTTTTGCGGCAGTATTATTTTGTAGGGGGCATGCCAGAAGCGGTTAAAACCTTTGTTGCACAAAAGGATTTTAGTGCGGTTCGCGCAGTTCAAAACGATATTCTCACCGCCTACGAAAGTGATTTTTCAAAGCACCAAAATGAAGCCACGGCCGAACGCTGCCGTCAAATATGGCAATCAATACCTCGGCAGCTGGCAAAAGAAAACAAAAAGTTTGTCTATGGCGTGGTGAAGCAGGGCGCGCGTGGCCGCGAATTGAGCGAAGCCCTTCAGTTTCTGGAAGATTGCGGCCTTGTCATAAGGGTCGATAGAATTGCGAAGCCGGGCATTCCCCTTGCCTCCTATAAAGATAGCGCTGCTTTCAAGTTATATCTGGTTGACGTGGGGTTATTGGGGGCAATGGCGGGGCTGGATAGCAAAAGCATCATAGAGGGCAACCGCTTGTTTGAAGAATTCAAGGGGTCTTTGGTCGAACAATATGTGTGCCAGCAGCTGGTGGCAGATTGTGGCCTGCACCCCTATTATTGGTCTGCCGAAAAATCAAGTGGCGAAGTTGATTTCATAGTCCAATCGGGTGGGGAAGTGATCCCTTTGGAAGTGAAGGCGGAAGAAAACCTCAAGGGCAAAAGCCTTGCAAGTTTTTGTGAAAAGTATCACCTTGAAACAGCGGTAAGGTTGTCCCTTGCGGGGTATCGCGACCAGGGGTGGCTTACCAACATCCCCCTGTATGCAGCACGGTTTTTGCGGCCTTAGCACAAGGCTTGAAGCGCTGCGTTGCTATTTCTATGAAAAGTGTTAATATCAAAAATAGTTGATATTTCTCCAAAAAGTGAAAATGTCAAACAAACTTGATAAACAGCTGGTGGCGGGGGTAGCTATGGCATGGACAAATGCATATTCTGTTGCGCAGGCCGCAGCTTTTCTTCGGAAGATGCGCAAAGAACAGGGGATTACCCAGCATGAGTTTGCGGAACTGATTGGTGTTTCGCATGCCACGCTTTCGGCGCTTGAAAACGGTCGCGGCGTTTCAACCGAAACATTCGCAAAGGCCTTAAGCTACCTTGGGTTTCGCCTGGCCGTTATTCCAAAAACCGCATCGGTAACCGTTGTCGAAAAAAGCGAAGATTTATGCGGAGGCAACCTGTATGAGCGCTAACACCTTAGCTGTCTGGCTAGGAAAACAGCATATCGGCACACTGCACGCGGGTTCGGCGCTTGAGCGCTTGGGGCGCATGCGGGCTTCGTTTCTCTTGTAGGGATGGCGCGCTTTTGTGGTGCCTCGATTTTCGCTGCACTATAATGGGAAAAAACGAAGGCGAAAGGTTGCGCTATGCCCGATATTCAGTTGCGGTTTCACAAGGATATGCTCGTGTTGTCGGGGGGCCTTGATGTGGTGCTGGCGCGCCAGGGTGTCGATGTGCAGCGCGACCGCGAGTTTCTTAACCTGATCGAGCCCGATTCCGTGCGCGAAGCCTTGCGTCTGGAATCCCTTGCGGGTGCACAATGCCTGGTCACAAACACGGCGGGCATCACCACGGCACGCCTGACCCACGCGCGCATGGAAGATCGCGCCCCCGAACTGGCAACGGCGGCCTGTGCGGTGGTGGCATCGTTAACACCCCAGCATCTGTTGTTTGAAATAGGACCTACCGGCCTGCCGCTTGATCCTTCAAGCCAGGCATCCCTCAAGCAAAATCGCGACCAATATGCGGCGGCGGTGCGCGCGTGCGACACACAGGGCATTGATGCGCTGTTCTTAAACGGCTTCACGCGCACGGCCGATATGCGCTGTGCGCTCATGGGCGCGCGCCTGGTTAGCAGCACACCCATCGTGGCTTCGCTGCGCCTTGATGCGGCGGGGAAGTTGGCCGGCTGCAACGAAACCTTGGCCGAAGCGCTGGCGGTAATGGCCGAATACGAAGCCGACGTGGTGGGTTTTTCTTCTGCGGCGCCCCAAGAAACCGTGGTGGGCGCGGCTCGGCAGGCGCGCGCGCACACGGCGCTGCCCCTGCTGGTGCAACTGGAAGTAACAAAAAATGCCCCGCGCCAGCAAGCGCCCACTCCCGAAAACCCCTATTATTGCCCCGACACGATGGTGGCAGCCGCTACAGCGCTGCGCGGTGTGGGCGTGCAGTTTTTGCGCGCCTGCGGCCAATCGACGCCGGCCTACACCGGTGCCCTGGTTGCGGCAAGCGCCGGCTTCGACGTGTGCACTGTGACGGGTTAGGTTTACATGGCAATCGAGAAAAGCCCCGAATACGGCGCGCTGCAACACGTGGTCGATGCGCTGTTTGCCTACGATGAAACCGTGCGCCGCCTAGATGTGATAATCATGGCCGAAGCACTTGATGTGCCCGCCGAATTGCGCGAAATCGCCGATTTGCTGCCTCCGGGCAGCTATACGCGCCAGCGCCTGTGCGACCAGATGAATTCATCGCTTACGGGTCACGGCTGGGGCTATGTCTTTGGAACCGTCGCCTAAAAAATAAAATGATACTAAATGTGTACCATTTGCGGAATTCACGAGAATTCTACTTGCTATCGCGCTGCCGCCCAGGTACTATATCTATCGAAGCAAAGCGAACAAGCCACAATATATTGTGGAAAAACCACCTAAAACCTGTGGAAAAGTAATTCCTCACGCCTAAAACTTGGGGAAAACTCACGGGAAACCTACGGCAAAATCAGGCGCAACCCCAGACCAGCAACAGACTACCAACAGTGAGGAACACGCATGCTAACCACTATCGTTAAACGCGACGGCCGCACCGCAGAATTCAACGACACGAAAATCATCGACGCGGTCCAAAAGGCCTTCCAGGCATCGGGCGCCATGCAAGATCGCAGCGTTGCCGCCGAAATCACCGCGTCTGTGGTGGCAAAAATCGAAGGCGGCGCCATCGAAGGCACCCCCACCGTTGAAGGCATCCAAGATTTGGTGGAAGAAGCCTTGATCGAAGCCGGCTTCGTGCGCACGGCTAAAACCTACATCCTCTATCGCGCCGACCGCAGCCGCGTGCGCGATGTGAACAGCCGCTTGATTCAAACGCTGAAAGACATCACGTTTTCCGATGCTTCCGAATCCGATATGAAGCGCGAAAACGCCAACATCGATGCCGACACCGCCATGGGCACCATGCTTAAATACGGCAGCGAATCCGCCAAGCATTTCTACGAAATGTGCGTGATCGACCCGCGTTTTGCCAAGGCCCACCGCGAAGGCGATATCCACATTCACGATATGGATTTCTACACGCTTACCACCACCTGTTGCCAAATCGAACTGAAAAAGTTGTTCCGCGGCGGCTTTTCCACGGGCCACGGCGTGCTGCGCGAACCCAACGACATCACCAGCTATGCCGCCCTTGCCTGCATCGCCATTCAGTCCAACCAAAACGACCAGCATGGTGGCCAAGCGGTGTGCGATTTCGACCGTGGCCTGGCCTTAGGCGTGCGCAAAACGTATCGCCGCCTGTATAAAAAGCACCTGGCAGAAGCCCTTGAACTGCTCACCGAAATCGAAGATGCTCGCGCATTCGCGCAGGAAACGCTCGGCCGCATCGAAGGCGAAACGGGTACGCAGGCCAGCTTGGTTATGGATGCCACCTTTGCTGCCGCAGTGCACGCTGCGCTTGTTGCCGCAGGCACCGAAGAGACCGCGGCGCAAAAAGTGATCGCCTACACCGAAAAGCAGGCGCACACCGACACCGACCGCGCCACGTTCCAGGCGATGGAAGCGCTTATCCACAACCTTAATACCATGCATTCCCGCGCGGGCGCCCAAACGCCGTTTTCCTCGGTCAACTATGGCACCGATACTTCTGCGGAAGGCCGCATGGTTATCAAAAACATGCTGCTTGCCACCGAAGAAGGCCTAGGATCAGGCGAAACACCCATCTTCCCCGTGCAGATTTTCCGCGTGAAGGAAGGCATCAACTACAATCCGGGCGATCCGAATTACGATCTGTTCAAGCTGGCCATGCGCTGTTCGGCCAAGCGCTTGTTCCCCAACTTTAGCTTCCTTGATGCGCCGTTTAACGCGCAGTATTACAAGGGCACGCCCGAAACTGAAGTGGCCTACATGGGCTGCCGCACGCGCGTTATCGGCAACGTGTTTGATCCCGAACGCGAAACCACGCCGGGTCGTGGCAACCTCAGCTTCACGTCGGTCAATTTGCCGCGCCTGGCCATTCGTTCTAAGGGCGATACCGATCTGTTCTTTGACCTGCTTGATTCCAAGTTGGCGCTTATCGTGGGCCAGCTTGATGAACGCTTTGAAATCCAATGCCGCAAAAAGGTGTACAACGCGCCGTTTTTGATGGGGCAGGGCGTGTGGGTCGATTCCGAAAAGCTGGGGCCTGAAGATGAACAGCGCGAAGTGCTCAAGCACGGCACGCTTTCTGTGGGCTTCATCGGCCTGGCAGAAGCCCTGGTGGCGCTGCGTGGTGCCCATCACGGTGAAAGCCCCGAATCGCAGAAGCTGGGCTTGGAAATCATCGGCCACATGCGCGCGTATCTCGACCGCATTTCGGCGCAGCGTCAGTTGAACTATGGCCTTATCGCCACGCCGGCAGAAGGCTTGTCGGGTCGTTTCGTGCGCATGGATGCCCAGCGCTATGGCGTTATCCCCGGCATCACCGACCGCGATTATTACACCAACGGCTTTCATGTGCCGGTGTATTACAACATCAGCGCGTTTGACAAGATTGAAATTGAAGCGCCCTATCACGCGCTTACCAACGCCGGCCACATTTCGTATGTGGAACTCGACGGCGACCCGACCGACAACCTGGAAGCCTTTGAAGCGGTCATTCGCCACATGCAGGAATCGGGCATCGGTTACGGTTCGGTCAACCATCCGGTCGATCGTGACCCGGTGTGTGGCTATAACGGCATCATCGGCGATAGGTGCCCCAAGTGCGGCCGCACCGAAAGTGAAGGCGCCCCCTTCGATCGCATTCGTCGCATTACCGGCTACTTGGTGGGCACGCTCGATCGCTTCAACGACGCCAAGCGTGCCGAAGAACACGACCGCGTCAAGCACTGCTAACCCAGGCCTTATACGCATGCAGCCCGCACAAAACTCAACGCCCCCGGCGCCAGCGCCCCAAGCGTCCCCGGCGCCCGCGCCCCAAGCGCCCCCCGCGCTGCGCCTGTTCGGCACCGCCGATGATTCCATCGTCGACGGTCCCGGGCTGCGCTATGCGGTGTTTGTGCAGGGCTGCACCCACGCCTGCCCCGGCTGCCACAACCCCGAAAGCCAACCCGCGTGCGGCGGCTTCGTCATCGAAACCGAAGCGCTGCTTGCGCGCATCGCCGCCAACAAGCTTACGCGCGCCGTCACCCTTTCGGGCGGCGAACCCTTCGACCAGTGCGCGGGCTGCTTGGCGCTGGCGCGCGCGCTTAAAGCGCAGGGCTACAACCTCTGGATCTATTCGGGCTA
Source organism: Raoultibacter sp. (assembly GCA_036640375.1). GTDB lineage: Bacteria > Actinomycetota > Coriobacteriia > Coriobacteriales > Eggerthellaceae > JAVWGW01. The sequence continues at coordinate 6,618 of JAVWGW010000061.1, forward strand.
TCTGTTTGAACAGCTGTGCGCCGGCAAACCCGACCCCTTGGCCGCCCAATTGCTGCGCACCTGCGACGTGCTGGTCGATGGCCCCTACATAGAAGCGCTCAATTCCTACGATCTTACCTGGAAGGGCTCTTCCAACCAGCGCGTGATCGATCTGCCCAAAAGCTTTGCGCACAACACGCTTGTTTTGTGGGAACACCATGAGGACTTCCCGCAAAAGCCTCAATCTTGGTAATATCGCAGCATGGAACAACTTTTTGCACAGATTAAAGCGTTTTTTGAACTGCCCTTTGTTTCCGACCTCATCGCCGCCGCCATCGTTTTGCTGGGCACGGCCGTCGTGGCGAAGCTGGCCGGCAGTTTCGTGCGTCGCATGCTGCATTTCGATGAAGTGCCGCTGCCCTCCAGTTCAATCTTTCTTAACATCACCCGCGCCACCATCTGGTTTCTGGGCTTTTGCATCGTGGCGCAAACCTGCTTCAACATAAACGTCAGCGCGCTTGTCGCCGCCTTGGGCGTGGGCGGCATCGCGGTGTCGCTGGGCTTCCAAGACACCATATCCAACCTGATCGGCGGCCTGCAGGTAACGCTGATGCGCCTGGTTGAACCGGGCGACAACATAAGTGTTACCGGGGTTACTGGCGTGGTGAAAGATGTTACCTGGCGCCATACCACCATCGTTGATGCGGCGGGCGAAGATATCACCATTCCCAACGCGCTCATCAACAAAAACTCGCTTACTCACCTGGGCAATCCCGCGCAAATTGCAGTGCTCTTTGTGGTCGTGGGCACCGATGCCGCTAACCTTGATGCGGTGGCAAGCGCGCTGGCCACGGCGGCGCGCACGGCGGCCACAGCGATTTCACCCGTTACCGCTGAAGCAAAAGTGCTGTTCACCGAAGTGACCGATGCCGGCTTTCGCGGCAAAGTGCTGGTGTGCATCAGCGATGTAGCAAAGACAAGGGCCGCAACAGATGCGGTTGTGCGCGCCATCGCACCGCTTACGCGCTAAGGAAAAAGGGAAGAAGAAAAGGGGAAAAAGGGGCGCCATGCCACAACATCACATCACCTGCGAAGGGCCGCTCCACAACGATAAAGGCGCACTTGACCAGCCCGGCTGGGCAAACCAACTGCTGCTGACCTACGACAAGGCGCGTGTCAAAGCGCCGAAGTGGCGCCTAAAAGAATGGGATTACTACCTTATCAACGACGACGATTACGCGGTGGCCCTAACGCTGGGCGATTTGGGCTATATGGGCTTGCTTTCCGCTTCGCTCATAGATTTTAAGGCCGCCACGTTTATCACCACCAGCGAAATCGTGCCGCTGCCGCTGGGGAAGTTTGCCCTGCCCACCACCACCGCACAGGGCGTTTCTGAATTTCGCAACAAACGCGTGCATTTTCGCTATGAAGTGGAAGAAGGCCTGCGCCACATTAAGGTGCATTTTGCCCGCTTCAACGGCCGCGTGGCCCTTGATGTGGAAGCGACGCTTGATGAACAGCCCCGCGATTCCATGGTGATAGCCACGCCGTGGGCACAAGACCCGCACGCGTTTTATTACAACCAAAAAATCCTGGCCATGCGCGCGCAAGGCAGCTTTCATACCGGCCAGCTGCTGCACGGGTTTTCGCCCGACAACAGCTTTGGCCTGCTTGATTGGGGCCGCGGCGTGTGGACGCGCGACAACCACTGGTTTTGGGCCTGCGCCCAAGGCTGGCAAGAGGGCACCCCGGATGCGGGCGAAGAAGACGCCGGCGACATATGTGACGCAGGTGATGCGGGCAACAATGACGCCCCTGAACAGGCAACAGGCCATCGCGTGGGCTTAAACCTGGGCTACGGTTTTGGCGACACCAGCGCGGCATCAGAAAACATGTTTTTCGTCGACGGCCACGCCTATAAATTTGGTGTTGTTAGCTTTGAAATCCCCCAAACCGATGCCTTTGCTACCGCGAAAAAAACGGCCGACCGCTATCACCTTTTGCAACCCTGGCCCATCCACGATGAAGAAGGGCTGATAGATCTGGTGTTCACCCCCTTGCTCGACCGCTGCGATTACCAAAATGTAGGCCTTGTCCTTTCCGACCAACACCAGGTATTCGGTGAATTTTCCGGCACAATAATCCTCGAAGGCAAGCCCTTCACCCTAAAAAATCTTAAGGGCTCGGCAGAGGTAATTCACAACAAGTATTAGCGCGCCCAGAAACCTAGCCACACAAGCCCTAGGCTGGTTTACTGCGGAAAACGGGCTACAATGCCACTGTCCCATGCGCAGTACTCCTGGCGGAAAGCCTTCGGGTATGCTTTTGTGTGCCTTTATGAAGGCGGCAGTGGTAGTGCGGCAGGTGGTTGAATGGTACGCGGCGATAGCGCGTATTGATCGATCCGCGGGCGGATAGGCTGTGGTATTCTGTGAAGGATTGTTGCGGGGTGACCAGCGTTTGCGCAAAAA
>JAVWGW010000062.1:0-8995 GCA_036640375.1 Raoultibacter sp.
GACAAGCTTGTAAAAGAACAGGTTGAGCGTGGAAAGTTGTTTGTAGGCGAATCCGCTGGTGCCATTATTTGTGCACCCACTATTTCGTACATAGAGGGCATGGACGCTATTCCTGATGAGTATTCTCAAACAGATTATGCAGGATTAAATTTTATTGATTTTTACATCGTTCCTCATTATTTGACGGCGCCTTTTAAAAAATGTACGGAAAAAATTGTTAAGGAATTTTCAGAAATGGATATGTGTCCCCTCAACAACTCCCAAGCAATTTTTATCGAAAATGGGAATAAAACAATAGTGTGCGCAAGCAAAAAGTGAGCCCGATACTGCCTACTTGAAAGAACAGAAAAGCCCTTATGGTAATTTAAGCCACTTTGTGTTCGTGATGTTTGTCATGCGGTCTTATTCTGAAGCGTGCCCTGATTTGCCATTGCCAAGGTATCATATACACATACATAAAGAATAAGCTTCCCGAAACTTGAGGAGAATTGTGGATATTTCATTGGGCGCAGGCATTTCGGCTTTGACGGTGTTTGTGCAGGGGCTATTAAGCTTTTTTTCGCCCTGCGTTTTACCGCTGGTGCCGCTTTATATCGGCTATCTTGCCGGGGGCGCTAAGCAGGAATTGCCGGATGGAACCATGGGCTATCCGCGTAAGAAGGTGCTGATCAACACCCTGTTTTTTGTGATTGGCATCGGCTTTGCGTTTATGGTTCTTGGCCTTGGATTTTCGGCTTTGGGGCAGTTTTTTACGGGAAATCGCTTCTGGTTTTCGCTTGCTGCCGGGGTCATTATGCTGTTGTTTGGCCTGTATATGCTGGGGGTGTTTGGGCGCCGTCGCGGCATTGAAGCGGAACACCGCCTGCCGTTTAAGCTTGATCGTTGGGCCATGAACCCCTTGGTTGCGTTGGCCTTGGGCTTCACCTTCAGCTTCGCCTGGACGCCGTGTATAGGGCCTGTGCTTACGAGTGTGTTGCTGATGGCATCGTCAAGCGCTTCGGCACTGAGTGGCTTTGTGCTAATCGGGGTTTATACGCTTGGTTTCGTGCTGCCCTTTTTGGCGGTGGGTTTGTTTACGGGGGAAGTGCTCAACTTCTTCAAAAAGCATACGAATGTTGTGGCTTACACGGTGAAAATTGGCGGCGCGCTGTTGATAGTCATGGGCATCATGACGATGACGGGGCTGATGGGTGGCGTTTCCAGTTCAGTGGCTGCGTTGGGGGCAAGCGATTCACCACCGGCGCAGAAGGCCGACGAAGCAGCCCAGCCGGGCACAGCCCCGCAACCTGGTGAAACAGCGCAACCCGATAAGGCCAGCAAAAAGCAGGCGGTTCCTGATTTCACGCTGAGTGATCAATACGGCACGACCTACACCCTTGCCGATTTGCGCGGCAAAACGGTATTCCTCAACTTTTTTGCCACGTGGTGCGGCCCTTGCCAGCGCGAAATGCCCGACATTCAGGCGCTCTATGAACGCTACGGCAAAAACTCCGGCGATGTGATCGTGCTAGGGGTGGCAAACCCCAAGACGCCCGATAATCCCAAGGGCGCCGATGTGGGAACTTCAGCAGTTGCCAGCTTCCTTGAAAACAAGGGCTACACCTACCCGGCGCTTATGGACGAAACCGGTGCGGTATTCCAAAGTTATGGCGTGTCGAGTTTTCCCAAGACCTTCATCATCGACAAGCAGGGCAATCTTTCCCAGCTTCTGCCCGGCCTTGTAAGCGCCGAAAAGATGCAAGCTGCCATAGAAAAATCCCAGGCCACAGCATAGTTTAAGCCGACCGCTCCAGCAGCTTATCCAAAAAGTGGGTGAGCTGCTGGGTTTTTGGGGTGCTGAAGAGTTCGGCGCTTGATCCATATTCCAAAAGCGCGCCATCGTAGAGAAAGCCAAGCTTGGCACAGGCTCGTTTTGCAAATCCCATTTCGTGCGTGACGATGATAAAGTCGATGTCGTCAGCTTTAAGTTCATCAATAATATCGAGCATATCGTTGGTATATTCCGGGTCAAGAGCGCTGGTGGGTTCATCGAGCAGTAGCAGTTTTGGTCTTGCTGCAACGGCGCGGGCGATGGCGATGCGCTGCTTTTGACCGCCCGAAAGTTCAGAGGGGCGTTTTTCGGCATCAGCAGCAAGGCCAAAGCGAAGCAGCAAGTGCTGCGCGGTGTCGTAGGCCTCTTCTCGGTCAATTCCCTGCACTTCATAAAGGGGCAAAGCAATGTTTTCTCGTGCCGTCATATGGTGAAAAAGCCCGCCTTGCTGAAAGACAAAGCCCAGCTGTGAGCGATAGGCAGCGAGTGCCGTTTCATCGCGGGGCACGCAAACGCCTCCGACGGCAACGGTGCCGGTAGTGGGAAGAATAAGCCCCCCTAAAATGCGCAGCAGCGTTGATTTTCCCCCGCCCGAAGGCCCGATGATGGCCAGGGAGTGGATGTCGTCTGCCAGCGTGATGTCGCTTAAGACTTCCTTATCTTGTTCAAAACGCTTCGAAAGGTGCTCAAGCTTAACTTGCATAATCAAACCTTTTTTCCAGGCGCTTGCTGATAAAGGTGATGGGCAGGGTGAGGCATAGGTAGAGCACGCCCAGCAGCAAATAGCATTCGAACAGGTGATAGTTGGCCGCGCTTATTTCGCGCATAGTTTGCGTCAGCTCGATAACCGCAATGATTGAAAGCAGCGAAGAATCCTTGATGATGGAGGCGAATTGCCCAGCTAATGCGGGAAGCGTGCGTGCCATCATTTGAGGGATGATTACGTGGCGCAGCGTCTGCCGTTTGGTGAAGCCGACGGATTGTGCTGCCTCAATCTGTGTTGCATCAACGGAGAGGAAACTTCCGCGGATGATTTCGGCTACATAGGCTCCCTCGAACAAAGAAAGAATCAGAACACCCGCTATGAAACGGTTCGTGATGCCCCAGGCCGTGCCGATGATGTAGAAGAAAAGGAATATCTGCATAATCAGGGGCGTTCCGCGCATGAACGTCACGTACCCGCTGCATACATAGCGGATGACAAGGATGCGTGCATTTTGTCCAAAGGCGCAGGCGATGCCGATTGCGGTGGAAAGCACCAGGCTGACCGCGCTTAGAGCAAGCGTCATCAGAAAGCCATCAAGAAGACGGCCTTCAAGGCCGCTGAAAATGCCAAAATCAAAGCTTACGCCGATACGGGAAAGCGATACCCAAAAAACAGCGCTGAGCGCAATGCTTACCAAAAGTATGTTGAGCGCAGCTTTAGGGGCGGAAGCTTTGCCGTGATGATCTGCAAGGAAGGGGGAAGACGCTCGCATGATGGTTTAATTACCTTATCTTATTGCATGTCGAAGAACCATTGAAACCCCAGTTCATCGAAGGCTGTTTTTTCTTGGGCAAGATGGGCTTGCGTCAGGCGATCAAAGCCGCCTTCGACCCGATAGCTGGCGATGAATGCATTGAGCTGGGCTTGTAACTCGGTGTTGCCTTTCTGTACGGCAATGCCCCATTTTTCTACATTTTGGAAGGGAATGAAAACGGCTGTGGTGGTGTTTTGATTGGCCTGCCAGTTGCGATAGATGGTCAGCTGGTCATAGATAAATCCATCGGCTTTGCCCTGTATTACTTCCTGTACACAAGCGCTTTCGTCGGTCAGCGCAATTATTTCGGTATCCTTAAGATGTTCCAAAGCGTAGGTATGCCCTGTTGATCCGATTTTGACGGCGACTTTTTTGCCTGGTTTGTTGAGGTCTTCTGCCCCTGTAATGGCAGAGTTTTTGTTGGTTAAAATAGCCAACAGGGCATTGGCATAGGGGTCGGAAAAATCAACAACGGTTTTACGTTCATCGGTGATGGTCATTGAAGACATGACCATATCCACTTTGCCGGTTTGTAACGAAGGGATCAAACCGTCCCAAGCGGTATTTTCAATAAGCACTTCGCGGCCGATGGATTCGCCAAACGCTTTCATGAAGTCGACGCTTACGCCGGCAGGAACACCACTGGCATCCTTGGTTTCAAACGGTGGATACGCAAGTTCCATGCCTACCTTAAGGGGTGCATCGGTGCGGGAAGCTGAAGTGTTTGGGGCAGAAGCCGCGCAGCCAGCGAGTAGTAATGAGGGGATAACAAGGGCTGCCATCAAGACGGATAGGAAGCCGTTGCGAATTATTCTCTTCACGAAACTCCTTTCGGTGTGATACGTCTGGTTCGTTTCTGTGACCCTACCAGGATACCATGGCGCACTGCGGCACCCGAACAAGTCCGATAATTCGACGCAGGAAAACGTGGGCGGTGAGCTTGTTACAACGTATCGGTGTCGAGCCAGAGGGTGAACGGGCCGTTGTTGGTCAGGGTCACATCCATCAGTGCGCCAAATGTTCCGGTGGCTACGTGGGCGACGTCTTTGCGCGCCAGGGCGACAAAGTATTCATAGAGGGTATTTGCCTGGTCGGGCGCTCCGGCTTCGGTGAATGAGGGGCGGTTTCCCTTTTTGCAGTTGGCATATAGGGTGAATTGCGACACCACCAAAACGCTGCCGCCCACATCGGCAAGCGCCACGTTGGTTTTGCCTTCGGCATCCTCGAAAATGCGCAGCTTGTGTATCTTCGCCCACAGCTTTTCGGCCTGTGCTTGTGTATCTTGCTGCCCCACGCCAAGCAAAATGACGTATCCTGCGCCTATCTGTGCGGTGGTTTCGCCGTCGATGCTAACGCTTGCTTGGGAAACACGTTGAATGAGCGCGCGCATAGCTAGCCGCGCCAGATAAGTTGGGCGAGTGCGCGACCAAGAAACACTCCCACCAGGCAGCTGATCAAGCTGAGGGCGATGTAGATGCAGCCCACTGCCGCATTGCCCCCTTGCAGCAGCGTGATGCTTTCCAGGCTGAAGGTCGAAAACGTGGTGAAGCCGCCCAGTACGCCGGTGATGCAAAACAGTTGCCACATATCTTTGCCGGTCATGCTTGTTTGTGTGAAAAAGTGCGAAGCGAACCCGATAACGAAGCATCCGACAATATTGACCAGCAGCGTTGCCAGGGGAAAGCCTGCCAAGGCGTGGTGTGCTGGGATGAAAGACCCTACAAACAGGCCTATCCCATAGCGCGACGAAGCCCCGATGGCTCCCCCCGCAGCTACTGCGAGTATATTGAAAAGCATGCTACCTGCTTTCGGCAAAGTGTCTAACGTGATGCTGCCTATTGTAAATGTTTTGATGCCTTCACGAAACGCTGCCTTTTATTTGTTCATTCCTACACATTTCTCTTAAAATTCACCGATTTTTTCCTTGACTATCACGCAGCGTTATAGTTTATGCTGGCTAAGGTAAGGCGGCGCGGGTGAAGGTGAATCTCTGCAGAGTAGCGCGCCGCCGTCGCACCCAAAACGTAAGGAGAGTACGGTGAACCAGGTGGCCAGCTATACGGCACATGCCTTGTCCGCATTGTCGGGGGTGAGTGTGCGCACGCTGCACTACTACGATGAGCTGGGATTGTTGCAGCCCCAGCGCGCAGGTAACAACTATCGAGTGTACACGGATGCTGAAATCGATCGCCTGCAGCAGATATTGCTGTATCGCGCGGTTGGCCTTAAGCTTTCCGCCATTAAAGGCGTGCTGGATGGCGACGGGTTCGATGCGCAGTCGGCCTTGGAAAATCACTTGTGCGCACTGCGCAAACAGCAAGATGAAACGAACAAACTGATAGCGAATGTGGAAAAGACGCTCGCTTGCATGAAGGGAGAAACGAAGATGTCTGATGCCGAAAAATTTGAAGGCTTCAAAAAGAAGTTGATTGAGAATAACGAAAAGCGCTATGGCGAAGAGGTGCGTGCCGCCTACGGCGATGCGGCTATCGACGCGAGCAACGCGAAGGTGGCAGGTATGAATAAGCAGCAATGGGAGGCTTCCCAGCAGTTGGAAGATGAGTTTAAGGCAGCGTTGCTGCGCGCGATGGAAGGCGGCGATGTGGCGGGCGAAACTGCGCAACAAGCGTGCGACCTACACCGGCAGTGGCTCTGCCAGTTTTGGGCGGCAGGCACCTACAGCCCCGAAGCGCACAAGGCGCTAGGCGAAGGCTACGTGGCAGACGAGCGTTTCAAAAGTTACTACGATGCCCTAGCCCCCGGTGCCGCCGAGTTTTTGCGTGATGCGCTGGCCGTGTACTGCGCCTAAGGTGCGCACCCTATTCGGTTTTTTTGGAGCGTTGCAGTTCAACCTGTTCAAGTGACGTGGTGGGAATACGCAGGCACATAAGATAGACAAGCCAGGCGGCCACCAGGCCTAAAACAAGCCAGATATACCAGCGTTGCACCAGGTAGGCGCTGATGCCCATGACCACAAACGATAGGGTAAGAATGCGCACTTTTGTGGAGGCGGGAATGCCACCCGCCTCTTTGAACGGCAAGACATAGCGGCGATACACTTTTGTTGACAGAAGCCAGGCGTGGCAGCGGGGGGATGATTTTGCAAACAGGAAGGTTGCCAGCAGCAGCAGGGGTGTTGTGGGCAGCACGGGAACAAACACGCCAACGACGCCGATGGCAAAAGCAATCCAAGCGAGGGTTTGAAAAAGGATACGTTTCACGGGGGTCCTTCCGTCTTGTGGTTCTTGTGGCGGGAGCTCGTTGCAAAAGTATAACGTGCGCAGCCTCTTTCTTTCTCGATCCTTGTGCGGTTACAATGAATCTATGGAATTTTATACCACCATACGCGATAGGGCTACGGCCGAAATTGTCGAGAAGAAAAGTCGCTTCATCGCTTCTGTTGCCCACGTTGAAACCGAGGCGGAAGCACTCGCTTTTCTGGAAGAAATACGCGCGACCCATCGCATGGCTCGGCATAATGTGTATGCCTACCTGCTGCGCGAAGGCGGGCGCATCCGTTATAGCGACGACGGCGAACCGCAGAAAACCGCCGGCATGCCCACGCTTGACGTGCTGCGCCACGCGCAACTTGTCGATGCGATTGTGGTGGTCACGCGCTATTTCGGCGGGGTCTTGTTGGGAACGGGCGGCTTGGTGCGTGCCTATACGCGCGCGGCGCAGGCGGGCTTGGCGGCTGCGGAAGTCGTGTGTATTTCGCGCTGCGTCGATGTGGTGGTGCGCCTGCCCTATGCCCTTTACGACCAGGCGCTGCGCATGGCGAACAGCTGCAATGCCCAGGTGGTTGACACCGTGTTTACCGATGGCGTGGAAGTGCACTTGCTTATGCTTGACGGCGAACAAAACATCCTGATTACCCAACTGCGCGAACTGTGCCGCGGCCAGGAAAATGTGGCTGTGGGCGCGCCCCACGATGCGGTGTTCTAGGGCGGATCTGGCAGTTTGTTCCGCTGCGGTTTTTTGCGGACGCCCCCAAACGTTTGGGAAAAATGCTCCTTCTTGTTCTATGATGGAGGCATTGCTTCGTGCAGAAAAACGCACAAAGGGTGCAGGGAAGGGAAGCGCGATGATCGACGAAATCCATGTGAAGAATTTGGCGCTTATCGCCGAGGCATCACTTGTACCTGTGCGCGGCATGACGGCTATTACGGGCGAAACGGGCGCGGGTAAAACGGCGCTGCTTTCAGCCATAAAGCTGCTGGTGGGGGAACGCGCCGATGCGAGCGCGGTGCGCGATGGAACCGATGCTTTAATTGTTGAGGGACGGTTTTTTTCGGGGGAACGCGCCGATGAGGGTGTGGTTGTTTCCCGTCGCGTTTCTGCCGATGGCCGATCGCGCGTAAGCATCGATGGGTCGCTTGGCAGCGTCGCGGAATTGGCGGGCGGTGTGGGCGCCACCGTCGATTTGTGCGGGCAGCACGAACACCAACTCTTGCTAAAAACAGCCAACCACGTGCGCATGCTTGATACCTGGGCTAAAGATTCCATCGAAGGCCCCTCCGCGCTTTATGCTGAGGCCTTCGATGCCGCTACCGCTGCGGCAGCTGAGCTCGCCCGCGTACGCGAGGCGGCACAAGCTTCGTCGGCAAAGCTGGAAGAAGCCCGTTTTACCCTTGCGCGCATCGAGGAAGTGGCACCGGTTGAAGGCGAATACGAAGAGCTGCTGGCGCAGCTTCCTCGCCGCGAAAATGCCGAAGCGCTTGCACAGGCGGCGTACGCTGCTCATCAGGCAATTTCTCGTGATGATGGAGCCCTTGATGCGCTTTCTCAGGCGGCATCGGCCCTTGAGGCGATGGCGCACGTTGATGGCGCGCTTGGCGTACAGGCAAGCGCATTGCGCGAAGCGGCATTTGTGCTTGAGGATGTCAGCCGCGAAGCGCGTTCCTACAGTGAGAGCGTGGATTATCATCCCGAAGAATTAGCGATTGTGCAACAGCGCATAGCTGCCTTACAAGGGCTCATGCGCAGCTTCGGTCCGAGCATGGAAGAGGTATTCGTTCGCCGTGCGCAATCAGCTGATTTGATCGCGCTTGTCGATGATTCTCAGGGTTTTATCGACGAAGCTCTGCGTGCGGTTCAGGTGACGGAGCAGGCCTTGGTAGAAGCGTCGCAGGCTTTGAGCGCGGCGCGAGCTTGTGCAGCACCGCGCTTTGCCCAAGAGGTGTGCGCGCAGATGGCGCGTTTGGAAATGGGCACAACCGAACTGGTGGTTGAGCTGACTTCTCTTGATCGGGGTGCATGGACGAAATCTGGCCCTGATCACGTGGAATTTATGTTTCGGGCAGGCACCGGTATGCAGGCGCGCCCGCTGGCTCGCATCGCTTCAGGGGGCGAGGTCAGTCGCGTTATGTTGGCTATCAAAGTGGTGTTGGGTCAGGTCGATGAAGTGGCCACGCTTGTGTTTGACGAAGTGGATGCGGGGGTGGGCGGTGCCACGGCGGTGGCCTTGGCCGAAGTGCTTGCCGATTTAGCCCAAACGCACCAACTTATCGTGGTTACTCACCTGGCGCAGGTTGCGGTTGCAGCGGATGCCCACTACAAAGTGGAAAAACGCCAGGCGGCTGCCGGGGCACCCGAAACCTGCCTGACAGCTCTTGCCCCCGACGATCGCGTGGCAGAAATTGCCCGCATGCTTTCGGGCGACACT
>JAVWGW010000063.1:0-8987 GCA_036640375.1 Raoultibacter sp.
CCTGGATAACCACTGTTTTCACCGACACGCCGTGCTTGTTCACCTTCTTGAAAGAAGCGGGCAAGATGCCTTCATGCGCGGTATCAAGCAGCGCGCGGGAAGGACCCACAATCCAGGCGGAAATTTCGGCTAACACGCCCACCGCTAAAAGGATGGCAATCACATAGACAAGCCAGGCCCAGCCCGCTCCTAAATGTGTGGTGAAAATGGCCACAAAGGCTTCGATAACACCGTAGGATAGGTTGGAATCAAGCGTTGCGCTGGAAAGGGATGTTGCCACGGCCAATCCGCCGATGGCATCGAGCGCGATAGTAAGAATGACTAAGGCAATCATAGCGATAGGATAATTGCGTGCAGGGTTTTTCAATTCGTTTATGTGCGAAGCGGACGCCTCAACGCCCATGTAAGCCAAAATGAACGAAGCGAATACAACCAGCGTGTCCACTTTGGTAAAATCGGGCACGAAGGTAGAAAAATCCATTTTGATCTGCGACACACCGCCCGTGGCGAAATAAACGGCAAGCCCCACAAACAAAATGGCAACCGGCACCAAAATGCCGCCCACGAAACCGATTTTGGAAATGCGTGCCGTGTATTTCGTGCCGCCCAGCTGGGTTAAAGTAAGCACCCACACGATTGCGGCCACGCCAAAAAACATCACAAGCGGGTTGTTGTAAAGCGCATCCCATTTAAGCACGTAGGACAGCGCCGCCAAAATGAAGAAGGCCATGGTGACAAAACCCACGGTAATTTGGAACCACTGGAAGAACAGGGCGGCAAAGCCCCATCGTTTGCCCAGCGTATTGCCTACCCAGGCAAAGATGCCGCCCGATTCCCAACCTTTGACGGTTGCCATTTCAGCCGCGCACAGCGCGACGGGCAAAAACCACAGCAGGCCGCCGATGATAAGGAAAAAGACCAGCTGAAAGCCGGAAGAAGCAAAAGAGGGATACTCGTAAACCGTCATCACCATAGATGCGGTGATGGCAAAGAAGCCGAAGAAGCCCAGCGTGCGTTTGAAGCTGGGACGGCTGGGGGTCGTGGATGGACCAGAAGAAGTTACGGGTGATGGTGACTGTGATGGTGCGGGAGATTTGCTCATACGTATCAGACCTTTCGCTCAAGACGTGCAGCCCTTTTTAGATAAACCTACAGGTGCTGCAAGACCTACATGACGCGACCATTATGGTGCTTGTTTTTCACCTCTTTCTGCGTCTTGAGCCGAACACATCCCCCGATGAGTGAGCCAATTTGTACCATATTTTTTGGAAAATTGCAGTACATTTCGAGAATTTTAGAAAATACTGACAAAAATATACCGAATACCGCTGAAACCCCTCCGTTCAGGCAGGGCAAAAATCTCCATAACTGCTTCCTGAACTGGTAGTTAGCACTCCATCATACTAAAGAAAAAGTATGCAAAAAAAGGGACCCGAGGGTCCCTTTTTGTATATAAAATGCGATAAAAGTAAGTTTATTCAGCAACCAGCGTCGTGTAGTTGCGCACAACGGAGCTATCGACAAGAATGCCAGGGCTCATGGTTGAAGTGAGCGTGATGTTTTTGACATACTTGCCCTTGGCAGAAGCAGGCTTCATGCGCAGGATTTCGTCGTAGACAGCACCGTAGTTTTCAACCAGCTGTTCGGCAGAAAAGCTGACCTTGCCCAAAACAACATGAGCGATACCAAAACGGTCGGCGCGATATTCAACACGGCCGCCTTTAAGTTCTTTGATGGCCTTGGCAACATCGTTGGTAACGGTGCCCAGCTTCGGGTTGGGCATCAAACCACGCGTACCGAGGATTTTGCCCAAGCGGCCAACTTTGGCCATCTGGTCAGGCGTAGCCACGGTGGCGTCGAAATCGATGGTGCCCCCCTGAATGTCGGCGATCAGGTCGTCGGAGCCCACAATGTCGGCACCGGCTTCCACAGCGGCACGTGCCGCGTCACCTTCAGCGAATACGGCAACGCGTACGGTCTTGCCCGAGCCGTTGGGCAGGCTTACCGTGCCACGAAGCTGCTGATCGGCCTGGCGGGTATCAATACCCAAGCGGAAGTGGCCTTCCACCGTTTCGTCAAATTTGCTAAAAGCGACATCCTTGAGCAAGGCGCAAGCCTCAAGCGGTGCGTATTGCTTTTCAGCTTCGATCTTTCCCAGTGCTTCCTTGCGATTTTTTGTAACTGCCATTTTGTTTCCTTTCGTGGTAATGGCGAGCGGCGAGGCTCTTCCACTCATTTCTATCCCCGGGGGGAAGTGAGACTTATTCTGCGTCCAAATCGACGCCCGTAAGCTGGGCGGTCAACTTCTTGGAAGGCACATAGACCTTCTTTGCTGCGCGACCTTCGATGGTAACACCCATGGAACGAGCGGTGCCGGCCACAATTTCCATGGCAGCTTCGATGGTGTTTGCATTCAGGTCGGGCATTTTAACTTCGGCGATTTCGCGCAGCTGTGCTTCGGTCAGTTCGCCAACCTTCGTCAGTTGCGGAATGCCGGAACCCGATTTAAGACCCAGCTTTTCCTTGATAAGCACGGCCGCCGGAGGCGTCTTGCAGATAAAGGAAAATGTTTTGTCTTCATAGACGGTAATTTCGACCGGAATGATGGTGCCCGACTGCTCCTGCGTGGCGGCATTGAATGCCTGGCAGAATTGCATGATGTTGACGCCCTGGGCGCCTAAGGCCGGACCAACCGGGGGAGCCGGGTTAGCGGCACCTGCGGGGATTTGAAGCTTGATGAAGCCCGTTGCTTTTTTTTCAGCCATTCTAAAAGTTCCTTTCAGCTGAGATACAGAAAAATGTGCGTACCTATAAACTTACTTTATCGACAAGCGCCTGCGTGAGAAGCCCTGTCCACCAGGCACGCTGCGCGTTGTTCTCGTATTAAATGCGCGAAACCTGATCGAAGGAAAGCTCGACCGGAGTTTCACGACCGAAGATGGATACTAACACCTTAACCTTGCCGGCTTCGGGTGATACTTCGGAAACCACGCCGTCGAATTCGGCCAAAGGACCGGAAACAACTTTAACCGACTGCCCCACTTCCAAAGACGTTGAGGTCTTTTTGGGTGTTTCGCGATCGGCGCGCTTCATGATTTTATTGTATTCATCGCGCGTTAAAGGTTCGGGTGAACCCTGGCTGCCGACAAATCCGGTAACACCAGGCGTATTGCGCACCGCAGCCCAGCTGCGGTCGTCAAGAGCCATGCGGACCAAAACATACCCAGGGAAAACCTTCTTTTCACTTTCAACACGGCGGCCGCCATCCTTGATTTCCATCACCGTTTCGGTGGGGATTTCAATGGCGAACACGCTGTTTTCCAAACCCATAGTTTCAATACGGATTTCGAGGTTTTTCTTAACTTTGTTTTCGTAGCCTGAATAGGTATGTAAAACGTACCATTTTTTTGCCATACGATTTATACCCCTAAACTTGAAATGCCGACCAAAACAGGCGTCACAATAAGGTTATCAAGCACCAAAACATAGCCACCAAAAAAGACGAGGGCAACAACGACGACGACGCTCCAGCGGAGCACATCTTTCTTTGTTGGCCAGGTGACACGCTTCAATTCGGAGCGAACTTCACTCAAGAAATTGGGCTTCTTAACCTTTTTTTCGGCCTTTTTTTCCTGCTTAGTCTCAACCGGTTTTGTGTTTTCGGCTGGCGCAGCTTCCGTCTTTTTAGCAAAGAATTTCTTCTTTTGCTCGACAACTTCCACCTCTTGCGCGGCAACTGTTGACTCTTCTGTTTCCTGAGTCTTCTTAGCAGCGCGACTGGCAGATGCCCTTGCTCGCTGTGTCTTTGATTTCTTTGCCATCTTTTTCCTTTTTTGCCCTGGAAATTGCTGTCTCTATAACGCCAAACAAGCAGCCTTCTCAAGCTGCTCATACCAACAAGCTGGCAGGCCAGGAGGGACTCGAACCCCCAACATGCGGTTTTGGAGACCGCCGCTCTACCAATTGGAGCTACTGGCCTATCTTATGCCCAACCTACTATCGAGTTTCCTTGTGCAGCGTATGATGGCCGCACCACTTGCAGTATTTCTTCATCTCGATACGATCAGGATTGTTCTGCTTGTTCTTCTTGGTCGTATAATTGCGGCGTTTGCAATCAGTGCAAGCCAAAGTGACCAATGTACGCATGAATTCTCCTTTAAATATTTAAACTTTTCGAGCCTGAGCCCATACACATGATAAGCATGATGACGGAGCCCGCATAGTGCGGGCTCCGATGCGCATCAAAGAAACAAGAGCTACTTGATGATCTTGGTAACGCGACCCGAACCAACGGTGCGGCCGCCTTCGCGGATAGCGAAGCGGAGGCCTTCCTCCATGGCGATCGGGTGAATGAGCGTACCGGTAAGCAGCACGTTGTCGCCCGGCATGACCATTTCGGTGCCTTCCGGCAAGTGTGCAACGCCGGTGACGTCGGTGGTGCGGAAGTAGAACTGAGGACGATAGCCATCGAAGAACGGGGTGTGACGGCCACCTTCTTCCTTTGTCAAAATGTAGACTTGACCTTCAAACTCGGTGTGCGGGGTAACGCTGCCCGGCTTGCAAAGAACCTGGCCACGCACGATGTCTTCGCGCTTGATGCCACGAAGCAAGCAACCGACGTTGTCGCCAGCCTGAGCCTGGTCGAGCAACTTGCGGAACATTTCGATGCCCGTGCAAACGGTCTTGACCGTGTCGCGGATGCCGATGAGTTCCAGTTCGTCGTTGACCTTCAGGATGCCGCGCTCAACACGACCGGTAGCAACGGTGCCACGGCCGGTGATGGTCATGGTGTCTTCAACAGCCATCAAGAACGGCTTGTCGATGTCACGATCAGGGGTGGGGATGAAGCTATCAACCGCATCCATGAGCTCCCAAATCTTGGCCTGATAATCGGCGTCGCCTTCAAGAGCTTTAAGGGCAGAACCGCGGATGATCGGGGTGTCGTCGCCGGGGAATTCGTAGCTGTCAAGCAGTTCACGAACTTCCATTTCGACGAGTTCAAGGAGTTCTTCGTCGTCAACCATGTCGCACTTGTTCAGGAATACAACGATGTAAGGAACACCAACCTGGCGGGCGAGCAGGATGTGCTCACGCGTCTGAGCCATCGGGCCGTCGGTGGCAGCGATTACGAGAATCGCGCCGTCCATCTGAGCCGCGCCGGTGATCATGTTCTTCACGTAGTCGGCATGCCCAGGGCAGTCGACGTGTGCATAGTGACGGGCTTCCGTTTCATATTCAATGTGCGAAATAGAAATGGTAATGCCGCGCTCACGTTCTTCGGGAGCTTTGTCGATATTTTCAAATGAAGTGAAGTCTGCATGAGCGGTGCCATGAGAACCATCATTTGAAGAAAGCGTTTTGGAAATTGCTGCGGTAAGCGTCGTTTTGCCGTGGTCAACGTGGCCGATGGTGCCAATGTTAACGTGTGGCTTAGTGCGCTCGAACTTTGCCTTAGCCATGCTAATCCTCCTTACGAGTTTCGCTTTTGCGAAAAATTTAATCAATACCGTACGCGCATGCCGAAACATGCGAAAATTCTAATGGTAGCGGTGACTGGATTTGAACCAGTGACGCCACGGGTATGAACCGTGTGCTCTAACCAACTGAGCTACACCGCCATATTTACAGGGAAACCGAGATTGACCCTGAAATAAGTAAATGGAGCCCGCGACCGGATTTGAACCGGTGACCTCTTCGTTACCAACGAAGTGCTCTACCGACTGAGCTACACGGGCATAAATGGTGGGAGCGCTAGGATTCGAACCTAGGTAAGCTAAGCTAACGGGTTTACAGCCCGTCCCCTTTAACCACTCGGGCACACTCCCAAAGTTGACTGCTCGTTTCATGTGTATTTTTCAAGCTGCCTGCTCTTGCGCTGCCGTTTGGGGCGAACGCGCGAGCAGATGAATAATACGCTAGGTTTTGCAGGGTGTCAACGGTCTACACGCCCCCGGGTGTATCTCATATTTTCCCCACAAATCGGCGCAGCAGCAGTCATTGCGGGCGTAATTGTGGCATAAAGCAGCCCTTTTCACGCGAGAAGGGCTTCCTAAGAAGCCCAAACCACGCAAGAAACACACAGACCAAAAAACAAGGGAGAACTGTGCGCCTAGAACTTAGATTGCATGTAGGAATCGAATTCATCGGTGACTTCTTTTGAAGGTGCCTTGGTAAGAAGCGACACTACCACGATGGCAACAAGCGCCAAAATGAAAGCGGGCAACAATTCGTAGACGCCGAAGATGCCGCCGAGAGGCTTTATGAACTGGTGCCATACCAAAACCGTCACCGCACCCACAAGCATGCCTGCAAGGGCGCCCTGCATATTCGTGCGCCGCCAATACAGGCTCATAAGCATAAGCGGGCCAAACGCCGCACCAAAACCTGCCCAGGCATAGCTGACCACTTGAAAGATGGATGAATCCTTATCAAGGGCCACCACGATGCCAAATAACAGCACGGCAATAAGCGTCAGGCGCGCCACAATCATGACCTGACCGTCGGTCGCATCCTTTTTGATAAGACCCTTATATATATTGGTAGCAACCGCTGATCCTGAAATAAGTAAGTAAGACGAGGAAGAAGACATGGAGGCCGCAAAGATACCCGAAACCACCAAGCCGCACATAAAGGCCGGCAAAATCATTTTGGCCAGCACGATAAACACGTTTTCCGCCGAAGACTGCGTTAAAAACTCAATGGGCACAACGGCACGACCGACAAGGCCGATGCACACCGCGCAGGCAAGAGAGATGACAACCCAGGTGGTAGCGATGATACGGGATTTCTTGATTTCGTCGGAATGACGCACGCTCATAAAGCGCACCAGCACCTGCGGCATACCGAAATACCCCAGGCCCCAGGCCAGACACGATATGATGGTGATAGCCCCATAGGCCCCCGGCGCGCCGAATACGGGCAGGCCATCTTTTATTTCTTGAAGGCCATTGGCGTCAAGCACAGGAGTAGCTATTTGCGTGCCGCTTAAAAAGCCGGGGATTCCCTGCAGGAAGGCCACGGTGTTTTCCACACCACCCGCCGCGGTAACACTGCCCACAAACACTATGATGAGCGCGAAAAACATAAGCGTACCCTGCACCAAATCGGTTGTGCACACAGAAAGATAGCCGCCCACAAAGGTATAAAGAAACACGATGATGGCACCAAGAATCATCATGGTGGCGTAATCGAGGCCAAACAGCGTTGAGAACAACTTGCCGCAGGTGACAAAGCAGCTGCCGGTATAGATGCAGAAAAACAGCAGGATGATCAGCGCCGCTATGGTCATGAGAATATTTTTCTTATCATGAAAACGATTGGAAAAGAAATCGGGCAGCGTGATGGAATTGTTGGCCACTTCCGAATACTTGCGCAGGCGACGCGCCACAAACTTCCAGTTCAAATAGGTACCCAAGGCCAAACCGATCGCCGTCCACATAGCATCGGAGGCACCGGTAAAATACGCTACCCCAGGAAGCCCCATAAGCAGCCAACCCGACATATCGCTTGCTTCGGCAGAAAGGGCTGTAAGCCACGGACCCAAACCGCGCCCGCCTAAAAAGTAATTTTCCGACGAAGCGTTGGACTTCTTTACATAAATGAAGCCGATGGTAACGACGACGATAAAATAAAGGAGCATTGCAAGCAACACCCAGAAATCATTTGAAACCATGTTCTATCCCCCTATAATGAATGATGCGATGTGGCCGTGTGAGGCCGGGGAAGCATACCGCTTGCCCGCTTGTTTCGCTTGGCTGATCGTTTCGGATTATACTTTATTTGACTGGAGTGTTTTGAGGAATCCCCAAAGTTTGGTAAAAACGGCGAAAGGAAGCGGCATGGCGGCATACGCACAGCAAACGAAAGAGGAACTGAAGGCTTTGAAAGCGCAGCTGGAAAGCGAATATGCGGAATTTGCCGCGAAGGGCCTGAAGTTGAATATGGCACGGGGAAAGCCAGCGAAGGCACAACTTGATTTAAGCCTTCCTCTGTTAGATGTGCTGGGTGCAGATTCTGATTTGAATGCCGCCGACGGCACGGATTGCCGCAACTATGGCGTAGGTACGGGTCTGCCTGAAGCCAAAGAGTTTATGGCAGGCATGCTTGACGATGTGGCCGACAACGTGATTATCTTTGGCAACGCAAGCCTTAATATAATGTATGATGCCGTGGCGCGCTGCTGGATGTTTGGCACGCTCGGATCGACCCCCTGGTGCACCTTGCCTGCCGTGAAGTGGCTGTGCCCGGTTCCCGGCTATGATCGTCACTTCGGAGTGACCGAAGAATTCGGCATCGAAATGATTCCTGTACCCATGACTGCCGAAGGCCCTGACATGGACGTGGTGGAAAAATTGGTCGCTGCCGACGATGCCATCAAGGGCATCTGGTGTGTGCCGAAGTATTCCAACCCCGGCGGCGTGACCTATTCCGATGCCGTAGTCAATCGCCTTGCTTCCATGAAGTGCGCGGCCGAAGATTTCCGCATTTTTTGGGACAACGCCTATTGCGTGCATCACCTCTACGAAGACGCAGCCGATCAAGACCAGCTGCTCGACATCGGTAGTGCCTGTGTGGCTGCAGGCAACCCGAACCGTTATTTCAAGTTCGCGTCCACTTCCAAGGTCACCTTCCCCGGTGCAGGTATTTCAGCGCTTGGCGCAAGCCCGGAAAACATCGCCGAGGCCACCAAACGCGTCGGCGTGCAGACCATCGGCCACGACAAGCTCAACCAACTGCGGCACGTGCGCTTCCTTCACGACTTCAGCGGACTGCGCGCCCATATGGCAAAACATGCGGCCATCGTACGCCCGAAGTTTGAACTGGTGTGCGCCAAACTGGCAGCAGGCCTTGAGGGCACGGGATGCGGCACCTGGAGCAACCCGCGCGGTGGCTATTTCGTTTCTTTTGATGCCCCAACCGGTACCGCAAAGCGCGCTGTAGCGCTGGCAAAGGAAGCCGGCGTGGTTATGACCGGTGCAGGCGCCACC
>JAVWGW010000064.1:0-8543 GCA_036640375.1 Raoultibacter sp.
CTCAGCGCCAAGGATTCCGACACTATCGTTACGGGGCGGGCCAGCGGGCATCCGGTACGCGGCTTAAAAAATGCTTTTGCGCGCGAAATGCGCAAGCTTGAAGCGAGCACTTCCGATGCCGCTGCGCTTGAAGCCGCTTTTGCCGGATCCTTGCATCGCGCGGTTGAAGGCGATGTTGAAACCGGTTCGCTTATGGCGGGGCAGTCGGCGTGTCTTGTACACGATTGTAAAACTGCCGCGCAAGCCTTGGCCGATATCATGCGCGAAGCGCAGGCCTTAGGCGTGCTTGATCTTTCTCAGATGGCGCGCGCAAACGCTTCAAGGACAACTCGATGAACGCTGCGCACAGTACGCAAAGCGCCTGGTTGTTTCCCGGGCAGGGCACCCAGCGCCCAGGGATGGCCACCACCGTGGTGGGCCTTGCCCCGGCGGCTGAAGTGTTTGAATGTGCCTCCGATGTGTTCGGCTTCGATGTTGCCGCGCTGTGTACCACCGCCGATGCCGCCGCACTTGATGAAACGCGGGCGGCTCAGGCGGCGGTTGCGACGACATCGTTGGCGCTGGTGGCAGCGCTGCGCGCACGCGCGGTTGAGCCAGCGGCCTTCCTGGGCTTTTCCCTGGGGCAGATAAGCGCTCTGGGCGCTTCGCGCGCGCTTTCGTTAGAAGATACCTTCACCTTACTTGATGTGCGGGCGCGCTGCATGGATGAGGCCTTGCGCGAGGCACCCGGAGCCATGTGCGCCCTGCTCGGTGCCGATCAGGTGTGTGTCCAAGCGCTGTGCGATGAGTGCGCGCAAGGGGAAGTGCTGGTTATAGCAAACTACAATTGCCCCGGTCAAATCGTTATTTCGGGGTCATGTGCCGCAATCGAGCGCGCAACCACCGCCTGGAGCGCGCAGGGAAAGCGCAGCGCGCGCCTGGCGTGTGCGGGGGCATTTCATAGCCCGCTTATGGCACCTGCCGCACGCGCGTTTTCGGATTTTCTTGCCACCTGCACCTTCGCACAACCCTGCGCACCCCTCATTTGCAACACCGATGCCACCGCACTTGACGCGGCCACGCTGCGCCGTCGTCTTGCCGACCACCTGACGCAGCCAGTGCGCTTCAGCCAGGGTGTTGCAAGCTTAAACGCCCAGGAAATCACCTCTTTTCTTGAGGTGGGCACCGGTGGTGTGCTTACGAATTTAGTGCGCCGCATCGACAAAAACTTGAACCGCAGCAAGCTTGAAACTGCTGCCGATTTAGAAGCAATCGCTTCGGCGTAGAGGCCTTATGCCCCGCGCTTTATAGGAGAAAATACATGGATGAAACTCAGATAGAAGCCCCACGGGCGGCTATTGTAACCGGCTCAAGTCGGGGTATTGGCCAGGCCATCGCGGTTGCGCTGGCTCAGACCAAGCACAACGTGGCCATAAATTACACCAGTGCTACAAGCGCTTGTGCTGCCGAAGAAGTGGCGGCTTATCTGCGTGAAACCTATGGCGTCACAGCCCTTGCCCTGCGCGCGGATGTGTCTGATTTTGCCCAGGCATCAGATTTGGTGGGCCAGGCACACGCTGCCTTTGGCCGCCTGGATGTTTTGGTGAATAACGCCGGCATCACGCGCGACGGAATGCTTGCGCGCATGAAGGAAGAGGATTTCGATGCGGTTATTTCCACAAATTTGAAAGGTGCCTTCAATTGCTGCCGCGCGGCCACACCTCTTATGATGAAGCAGCGCTTCGGGCGCATTATCAACATGAGCAGTATCGTCGGCGTGGCGGGCAATGCGGGGCAGGCCAACTATGCGGCCTCCAAGGCGGGGCTTATCGGCCTTTCCAAATCACTTGCGCGTGAAGTTGCTGCACGCAACATTACCGTCAACGCCGTTGCCCCCGGCTTTATTGAAACCGATATGACGGCGGCTTTAAGCGAAGCGCAGCAGGAAGGCGTGCGTGCGCGCATAGCCAGCAAAAGGTTTGGAGCGCCGCAAGATGTGGCGGCTCTTGTCTGCTTTCTTGCCAGTGAACAGGCGGGATACATTACCGGTCAAGTTATTGGTGTCGACGGAGGTATGTCTTTATGAGCACACAGAAAACAGCAGAAGTGCAGCGCGTGGTCATCACGGGTTGCGGAGCGCTGAGCCCGGCGGGGTTTGGCGTCGATGCGCTGTGGGAAGCGCTTATGGATGCGCGCTGCTGCCTGGGGCCTCTGACCCGTTTTGATACCGAAGGCTTCGAAGTGAAAATCGCTGGGCAGATTCCCGGCTATGATGCTGAGGCTGCGGGTTTTTCCAAAAAGGAAGCGCGCCGCTTGGGGCGTTTCATCCAATACGCCATGGTGGCATCCGATGAGGCCATCGCGCAAAGCGGGCTGGATTTGGCGGCCGAAGATACGACGCGCATCGCGTGTGTGTTCGGCTCGGGCATGGGCGGCATCGAAGTGTTGGAACGCGACCATCGCGCCTATTTCGACCGCGGCCCCAAACGCGTGAGCCCCCTGTTCATTCCGCAGATGATTTCAAACATGGCTGCGGGAAATCTTGCCATCCGCTACGGTCTGCGCGGGGAATGCAGCAGCATCGTAACGGCGTGCGCAACGGGCACCCACTGCATCGGGGAAGCCTATCGCCTTATCCGTTTTGGGTATGCCGATGCAGCGCTTGCGGGCGGTACCGAAGAATCCGTGACGCCGATGTGCATTGCGGGCTTTGGCAACTTGGGCGCGCTTACTAAAGAGGCCGACCCCACCGGCGCCAGTCGCCCCTTCGATGTGCGCCGCAGCGGTTTTGTGGCGGCGGAAGGTGCCGGCGCTCTCGTGTTGGAATCGCTGCAGCACGCCCGCGCACGCAACGCACACATCATTGCCGAAATCACCGGCTTTGGGTCAACGGGCGATGCCCATCACATGACTTCGCCCGCCCCCGACGGCGAAGCGGCCACGCGCGCCATGCGTGATGCGCTAGCGGAAGGCGGATTTACCCCGGCCGACCTGGGGCATCTCAACGCGCATGGCACCTCAACCCCGGTCAATGATCGCACGGAAGCTGCGGCGCTTATCGGGCTGTGTGGGCAGGCGGGCAAAGAGGTGCCTGTCGTGTCGATCAAGGGATCCATCGGCCACACGCTGGGTGCGGCAGGTGCGCTTGAAGCGATTGTGTGCGCGCTTTCTGTGGCGCGCGATACCGTGCCGCCCACAGCAGGGTTTTCCCAGGCCGATCCCGACTGCCCCGTTACGGTGTTGGGCGAGCCTCGGCGCAACTACCCGCAAGCCGTCGCGCTTAGCACGTCGCTTGGATTTGGCGGGCACAATGGCGCGCTGGCGTTTTCCCCCTATCGCGCGGGCAGCGAGGAATAACGATGGACGAAACCTTGGTATTTCCCTGCAATCGCGCAGCTATTCAATCCGTGTTGCCCCATCGCGATCCCTTTTTGTGGATGACGCGCGTGATCGCCTGTGAGCCAGGAGTGTCCATCGTGGCCGAACTGGATGTGGCGCAAGATTTGCCCTTGTTCCAGGGGCATTTTCCCCAGCATCCGGTGCTTCCCGGGGTTATCTTGATGGAGGCCTTGGCGCAGGCGGCATCGTTTTGCATCCTGGTCGCGCGCGGCGGCGAAGGGTCGATTGGCTTTTTAACCGGCATCGATCAGGCTAAATTTCGCCACCAGGTAGTCCCTGGCGACACCGTGCGCCTTGAAGCAACTCTGCTCAAATCGGGCTCGCGCATGTGCGTGGCCGAAGTGCGCGCCACGGTGGCTGGGCAGCTTGCCGCAACGGCGCTACAAAAATATGTGCTGGATACGTCCAAGCCACAGCGATAGGTGAAGCGGATATGAAACGCCATACGCAGCAAAACTACATCACCGTTCCGCGCCAACCCCTTAAACCCCAGTTGGTTGGCGGCATCACTACAGAAGAGCTGTTTGCTTCGGAGGGCACGACCCTTGCCGGTTTGGGGCAGGCCGCGCTCACCTACACCTTAGAAGCGATTGCGCGCGAACACGAGCGCGTGCTGCTGGTAAGCTACGGCGCCGCTGCGAAGAAAATCGTGCGCGCTGTGGGGGAAGCCGGGCTTGAGGCGTGGCTTACCTATACGTCTGATTGCGCCGGCGCCGACTACCTTGCGCTATCCCGCCACCAGGTGTGTTTGGCACAAACTCACAGCGATGCGCTGTATCGCAACGAGTATGCCCTGCTGCAAGCGGCGCAGTCGTGTAAGGCCACGGCCATTCTTGTCGCGCTTCCTGCCGCCGATAGCGCGCAGGACAATGCGGCACCCTCAGCCGCAGCCCCGCAAGATGATTTTGCGCGCCTTGCACAGGGCGGTTGCCGTGTGTTTTACCCGCTTGATTGCGCCCACCCCACGCTGGGCTGGCTTGCCTGCGAAGCTTCGGGGGCGCGCCGGGCTCGCGATTGGAAGGCCTGTGGCGGTTGCGGCCTGTTCTTCGATGCCGCCTACTTGCGCGCCAATCACTTTATCTGCCCCTCCTGCGGCCACTATCACCGCATGTCATCGGCAGAACGCATCAACGACGTGTTTGATGCGGGCAGCTTTCAGGAATTCGATGGCGCCTTGGATAGCGCCGATCCCCTGGCCTTTCCCGGGTATCTTGACAAGCTGGAAAGCGTGCGGGAAAAAAGCGGGCTGGAAGAAGCGGTGCGCTGTGGGGTGGCCACGCTCGCGGGCATCCGCTTCGCAGTCTGCATCATGGAATCGCAGTTTTTCATGGGATCGATGGGCTCGGTTGTGGGCGAAAAAATTACCCGCAGCGTCGAGCGTGCGACGCGCGAACAGCTGCCCCTTGTTATCGTGTGCGCTTCGGGCGGTGCGCGCATGCAGGAAGGTTTGGCGTCGCTTATGCAGATGGCCAAGATCAGCTGCGCGCTCGCGCGCCATGGCGAAGCGGGGTTGTTGTATGTTTCTGTGCTAACCGATCCCACGACGGGCGGGGTTACTGCGTCGTTTGCCATGCAGGGCGATATCATCTTGGCAGAACCCGGTGCGCTCATCGGGTTTGCCGGGCAGCGGGTGATTCAAGATACCATCAAGCAGCGCTTGCCCGAAGGGTTTCAAACGGCGCAGTTTGCCCTTGACCACGGTTTGATCGATGCGATTGTGACGCGGGCCGATCTGCGCCAGCGCCTGGCGCACATCCTTGCCCTCCACGTTGCCCAGGCGGGGCAGTGCGCACTGGTCGATGGGTATCGTTTAAGCTATGCGTCGGTCAACGAAAACCTGCAAGGGCAATCCGCCACCTACAACACGATTACTTATGGCATGATGCCGCAGATGAAGCACTTGTTTCTGCAAGCTTCCCAGTGGCTGGCCCCCACGCCCCGCAAGCGCCTGTTTGCTGGCGGCAAGCGCAAACGGACGACGGCGCACCCGGCTCCGCTGCCGGCACCGGTGCTTGCGGCGATGGTGGGGGCGCAAGATCCTGCCGTGGCGTGTGCGCCATCCGCTGGTGCGCCGGACAATCCTGCCTGGGAAAGCGTCAAGCTTGCGCGCAACACGGCGCGTCCCACGGCGCGTTTCTACATCGATCACATCGTGGATGGCTTCATCGAACTGCACGGGGATCGCGCCTTTGGCGATGACGCTGCCATCATGGCGGGCATCGGGTGGATTGCCGGGGTCCCCGTAACCGTGCTTGCCCAGGAAAAGGGGCGCGACGTGACCGAGCGGGTGGCGCGCAACTTCGGCTGCCCGCAGCCGGAAGGCTACCGCAAAACCCTGCGCCTTGCCCGCGAGGCAGAAAAGTTCGGGCGCCCCCTTGTGTGCTTGGTGGATACGCAGGGTGCTTTTTGCGGCACGGAAGCCGAACAGCGCGGCCAGGGCAATGCGATCGCCGATAACTTGCTGGCATTTGCCGGGCTGCGCGTGCCGGTTGTAAGCGTAATCTTGGGCGAAGGGGGCAGTGGCGGCGCGCTTGCTCTGGCGCTGTCCGACAAAGTGGCCATGCTGGAACACGCCGTGTATTCGGTGCTTTCCCCCGAAGGGTTCGCTTCCATCCTGTGGAAGGACCGCTCGCGTGCGCCTGAAGCGGCCGCAGCCATGAAGATGAGTGCGGCGCAGGCCTACGCCAGCGGCATCGTTGATGCGGTCATAGGGGAAGGTGAGGCCCCCGCGCACATCAACCCCGAAGTGAGCGCGGCCTGTGTGCGCGGCTATCTGGTGAAATCCCTCGAAGAGCTTGCCGGTCAATCAGTCGAACAACTGCTTGACCAACGCTACGAACGCTTCAGGAAGTTTTAAGCGCCTCGGGGGTTTGGGGCACCGCACGGATACCTGCTAGTAGCTGCGCTTCTTCGAAGCGACCGCTGCGCGGTGGGCGCGGCCGGGGCGCAAATCGGGCTTGCCGGATGCGGACCGGCCTTTGCCAGAAGCACTTGATGCGGGCGCGCCCGCGCGTTTGGCGCCGGCAGAGTTGTTCGGCTTTCTGCCCGGGTTCTGCTTGCGCGTTTGGTTGTTGTTGGCATGGTTGCGGTTGCCCTGGCCACCATCCCCGGGCGTCATCGTCGATGATGCGCCATTTTTGCGTCCAGCCTTGCGGCGTTTCGATTTTTCGTATTCCGAAGCGGCCTGCGCCAGTTCGGGGTCGCGGCGCCCGCTTGCTGCGGTGGCGCGTTGCGCGGCAGAGGCATCGGCAGCTGCTACATCAAAATTTTTCAGCGTCATTTCCGTCAACTGTTTACCCAGCAGCTTTTCGATGTCGTGCAATGTTACGCGCGCTTCAGGGGTTACAAACGAAACGGCAAATCCCTCTTCGCCGGCACGCCCTGTGCGGCCGATGCGGTGGATGTAATCTTCGGGCATATCGGGCAGGTCGTAATTGATAACGTAGTCGACATTGCTGACATCGATGCCGCGCGCCAGCACGTCGGTGGCCACCAAAATATCGGTTTTACCCTTGCTGAAGCCATCGAGGGCGCGCTTGCGTTGCGCCTGCGAGCGATCGGAGTGGATTGCTTCGGCGGCAAATCCGGCCTTGCGCAGGCGGCGCGTGCACGAATCAGCACGCGAACGGGTGCGGGCGAACACAATCACGCGTGATGAACCTTTTTCTTGCAGCAGAGCACACAGTACTTCAGGTTTGCGCGTTTGTGGCGTGCGCAAAATGTACTGTTTAACGGTGTCGGCCGTTTCGCCCTTGTGAGCAATTTCGACAAAGGCAGGGTCTTTGAGCAGGTAGCCCACACTGTTCATAATTTTGCGATCGATGGTGGCAGAAAACAGCATGGTTTGGCGTTGCGTGGGTGTCGCCGCGATAATTTTCTTCATGGGCGGCAAAAAACCCATGTCAAGCATGCGGTCGGCCTCGTCTAACACCAGCAGCGTCACATTGTTAAGGCGCACGGCTCGTCGTTCCATCAGGTCAATCAAGCGGCCGGGGGTGGCAATCAAGACATCGACACCGTTTTTCAGCTTCTTGATCTGCGGGTCGTAAGACATGCCGCCCACCACGGTGCACACGCGGTGATGGGTGCTTGCCGCAATGGTTTCGCAGACGGCGGCAATTTGTGAGGCGAGTTCGCGCGTGGGGCTGACCACCAGCATAAGCGGGCCTTGGCCATGCTGCACGTGCCCTAAGTTATTCATGCCAGGCAGCGCGAAGGCCGCGGTTTTCCCCGTGCCGGTTTTGGCGGCGGCAATCAGGTCGCGCCCTTCTAAAACCAGGGGAATCGCCTGCTGTTGTACGGGGGTGGGGGAAGTGTAGCCCAGGCGTTTGACTGCGGCAAGGCTCATCTCGGAAAGACCGAGGTCGTTAAAATTTTCTGTCATAATCTCCGGAAATCTCTCTTGGTGTTGCGGCCGCATTTTGACCGCAGCGCGAATGTATGCGCATCCACCTCTTCCGGCGAATGCCTCGTGCCTAGCATGGTTCGCTTGTAGACACTTCTTCCATTATCTGAGAGTTTCCCGCTCATCGTTGCATAAATTGCAAATTAACATAAAACGCAAGCTGCGGAGGTGGGCAGGGGAAGGGAAGGGAAGGGAAGGGTGATGTGTTGGGGAAGTGATTCAATCTGATGCGGATTCGCGCATATTGGGCAACAAGTCGATAACGCCCCGCAATCGCTCTTCTTTCGGGGGTGGCCAATCGCTAGAATCTATTCATTCGTTGTTCTACGCTGAAAACTCGGAGGTGCTTGGTGTTCAAGCACCTTTCGGCGTGGCAGCGAGCAAACAGGAAGGGTGCACATGTTTCAAAAATTTGGACAAAAGCTTCAAGCGTTTATGATGGGGCGCAATGGCGTTGATAATTTCGGACGGTTTTTCCTGGTCATCGCGTTTCTTATGCTGCTTGTGGGCATGTTTGTGCAAGACAATCTTGTCCGGCAAGTCACCACGATACTGTCGTTTGCCTGCATAGCCTATTGTTACTATCGTATGCTTTCGCGCAAAGTCGGCGATCGCTACAAAGAAAACTGCGCCTACATGCGCGTACAAAATAAAGTGTTTCGTCCCTTCCGTGGCCTTATCGCGCATTTCAAGGAATGGAAAACCTATCACAAAACGCACAAGATTTATCGCTGCAAACAGTGCGGCCAAAGCCTGCGCG
>JAVWGW010000065.1:0-8499 GCA_036640375.1 Raoultibacter sp.
GTCTGCTTGCATCCTAGCACAGCTCCGCGCGCGGTACAAGGTAAAATTTCGTCGGGTGCGAGTAGACGCGCGTGATACAATGCGGTTGTGCACAGCAAAGCCCGGATTGTTTAAGGCTGGCGGGCGGCGCAGTGTTTACTTGTTAAAGGCCGGTTGCCGCCGGTCTTATTTTTTTACTGCGTCATCCGCTCGCTTATTTTTCCTCCTCTCGCGCCGATCTAGCAGCATAACCACTAAAACAAGCCAATTTGGTAAAACCGAAATTGTGAGTATCAGAATTTCTTTCAGCATAAGGCAACACTCCTTTCGAAGCGCCGCCCGCGTCGGACTTTGCTGGCACCAGCAAAGTATACCGCAAGCAGCACAAGCGTATCGGTGCTGTGTTTAGAGAATTTGATTAGTTGTGGGTCGCGCTGGGCTGGGGCTTCCTTCTGCTTTCGTTGTGAAAGTTGGTTGGTGGGCGCTTCTCTGTTTATAATCATTGGTGCAAAACAACAGATGGGATGTGCCGATGTCAGAAGAGATTATCATCGTGCAGGGCAACAAGGCACTTCAGGGTGAAGTGAGCGTTTCCGGTGCGAAAAATTCCGCTTTGAAGCTGATTGCTGCTGCTATTTTGGGGCAGGGCGAATCGGTGTTGCATAATGTGCCTCTTATTTCCGATATCGAAATTATGTCGGATGTTCTGCGCTGTTTGGGCGCCACCGTCACGCGCGATGGGCACACGCTTGCCCTTGATACGGCGGCGGTTGATAGCTACGATACCCCCTATGAACTGGTTTCTAAGATGCGGGCAAGCATTTCGGTGTTAGGCCCGCTTATCGGGCGTTTTGGTCACGCACGCGTGGCCATGCCGGGCGGCTGCCAAATAGGGGCGCGCAAAATAGATATGCATCTGGTGGGCCTTGAAGCCTTGGGTGTTGTGTTTGATGTCGATCACGGCTTTTTGGAAGCCAGCACGCCGCAGGGGCTGCGGGGGGCTTCGGTCACCCTTGAATTTCCCAGTGTGGGGGCAACAGAAAACCTGATGATGGCCGCGGTTGTGGCCGAAGGTGAAACCTCCATCGAAAATGCCGCCTGCGAGCCCGAAATTGCCGATTTGGCGCAGATGCTCAATGCCATGGGCGCCGATGTGCGCGGTGCTGGCACGTCTTCTATCCAGGTGCGCGGCGTGGCGCTGGCCACCATGCACCCCTGCGAACACACCACGGTGGGCGACCGCATTGAAGCGGGCACTTTTTTGACGGGTGCTGCGCTTACGGGCGGCCCGGTAACGGTGCGCGGCATCGACCCGGCGTTTTTGCGCATGGCCATCATGAAGTTTCGTGCCATGGGCTGCGTTGTGGAAACAACGCCCACGTCCATCACGCTTTCGCGCACAAAGCCCTTGCAACCCACCGATTTGCAAACGCTGCCGCATCCCGGTTTCCCCACCGATTTGCAGGCTCAGTTTATGCTGCTAACGGCCCTTGCCCAGGGCAGTTCTATCATCACAGAAAACGTGTTTGAAAACCGCTTCATGTTCGCCGCCGAACTGGTGCGCATGGGGGCCGACATCACCATAGAAGGCCATCATGCCCTTGTGCGCGGCGTGGATCGCTTGCAGGGTGCGCCCGTTTCTTCCACCGATTTGCGCGGGGGTGCCGCTTTGGTGCTGGCGGGAATTTGTGCCGAGGGCGAAACCCAGGTGCATAACATCGCGCATATCGACCGTGGCTATGAAGGCTATGTGGACAAGTTGAAGGCATTGGGTGCCCGTATCGCCCGTGTGACGATAGGGGATTGATCAGGTGTTTGGTCGTCGTCCCGGGTTTTCAAAAGGTCATTCACGCAGGGTTTCGCGCCGCGTTAAATCGGCCACAGTAGGCACGCATGTTTCCCGCCCCGCGCAAAGGCCGCGCCACGCTGCCCCCGCAGCAATGCCCGACCAGCTTGATTTTTCCAGCCGCAAGCGCACCGCTCGTGCCCGCCGTGGCGAAATCAACCAGGTGGTCCCCAACACGGCATCGCGCGAAAGCCGCAAGGCCTATGCGCACCGCGTGGGGCAGCTTGACCTAACGGCAAAGGCCACGCGCAGCGCCAAGCGCAAGGGCATCGTTGTCGGCGTCATTTTGCTGGTGTTGCTTGCTGCTATCGTGGGCCTTGTTGTCACCTTTACCTACATCAATTCTGTTTCTTCAAAGATGGCACTAGACGATGATGCCGCGCGCAGCGCCCTGGTGGCCCCCGCTGCGGGCAAGCCGTATTACACGCTGTTGGCAGCGCCGTTTGCCCAGGCGGGAAGCGATGATGTGCAGGCCGACATGCTTATGCTGGCGCGCATTGACACGGCGGGCAAGCAGGTCACGCTCGTGTCTATTCCCCCCAACATGGAAACGACGCTCAGCGATGGGGAAGTGCGGCCCATTCGCGAAGCGCAAGGGGTGGGTGGCGATGCCGAAGTGATCAAAACGGTGGCCTCTTTTGCGGGCGTGCCTATTTCCCACTACGTGAAAATTGACGAAGCAGGGTTAAAATCGCTGGTTGATGCCTTGGGCGGCGTCAGCGTTGCCGTGCCCGAAGAAGTGGACGACCCCTTGGCGGGCAGCGATTATTTGGCGCCCGGCACACAAACCCTCAATGGCAACCAAGCCTTTACCTTTTGCCGCGCCCGCAATTACCTAGAAGGCACGCAAACGCGCGAAGCAAACCAGCGGCTTTTCATGGCTGCGCTGGCAGAAAAGTTGCTGGCCGTAAACACCACGTCGCTTCCGGCGGTGGTCGACACGCTTTCAACCTGCATAAAAACCGATTATTCGGCGGCGGATATCACCGGCCTTATCGAAGGTATGCGCGGCCTTGATGCCGCGGCGATCTATTCCGCTGCGGTGCCCGGGTCAAGCTATATCGATGTTGACAAGCAACGCCTGTTCACTACTTCTGCCACGGCGTGGAAAACCCTGATGGAAACGGTGGAAGCGGGCGGCGACCCCGCCCAAAAGCAGCAGGTAGCGCCCAGCACGGTTGACCCCAAAAGCTTCACCATAACGGTGCGCAACGGATCGGATGTGACTGGCTTGGCTGCCGAAACGGCGGCGCTTCTGAGCGGCGCTGGCTTCCAAGTTTCAGAAACCGGCAATGCCGAAAGCCCCGTTTACACCGAAACCTTGGTGGTGTATAAAGACCCTGCCAAAGCCGATGCCGCCAATGCGGTGGTTGCCGCCCTGGGAAGCGGGCGCGCCACTGATTTGAGCACCTTTTACACCTTTAGCACCGATGTTCTGGTGATGATTGGCAAAGATTACGCGCCGCGCAAGTAGGCCGAAGCATTTCTTCACCGGGGTTTTTGCACGGGAGCGAAGGGGATTGCGTGTGCGGGCGCCATCCTGTGGTAGAATTTCGGAAAACATCTTGAAAAGGAGTAACACATGATTGAAACATCCGATGTGGCAGCAGTGCTTGAACTTATCCGCCCCAGCCTACAGGCCGATGGGGGCGATGTGAAACTGATCGACGTCGATCAAGACGGCACGGTAACGGTGGAATTGCAGGGTGCCTGCAAAGGTTGCCCCATGTCTCAAATGACGCTGGCAAACGGCGTTGAACGCATCTTGAAAGAACGCGTCCCTGGCGTTTTGCGCGTTGTTCCCGCAGTCTAAATTTATCACACGAAAGGTTGGCAGGACACATGGCTACGGCAAGTTGCTGGGCGCTGCGCGGATGCGACGAAGAAATGATGGATCGCTGTCCGCATAACATACCGGGCGAGCCTTGTCCTGCCGATTGCCATTTTGCGGCGTGTCATCGCGGCACCCATAAAGTGGCAACTGATTTCAACCTTTTGCTCAACCCCGAACTCAACTACAACGCTTCCATTAAAGAAGTGTGCCACTTTTGCGAATTCTTCCTTAAAAACGGCCCCGCCGCCACAGAAGATTCCACCGCAGGCACCAAGCCCCTCGGCAACCCGAATCGCTTCCTTCTTTAAGCTAAACGAAGCCCAACTAAAACTTAACTGAATTTCACTCACACGTAGAAAGTGGTGCTCATGTCTGAATTGCAAAGCGGAACCCCCTTGGTGAAAACAGGCTTTATCGAAAGCATGCGGGGCGGCGTCATCATGGATGTCGTCAACGCCACGCAGGCAAAAATCGCCGAAGAGGCCGGCGCTGTGGCCGTTATGGCTCTTGAGCGCGTTCCTGCAGATATACGTGTTCACGGTGGCGTGGCGCGCATGAGCGACCCTTCCATGGTTGAAGAAATCATCCAGGCGGTTTCCATTCCCGTTATGGCAAAGTGCCGCATCGGGCATTTTGTGGAAGCGCAAATTTTGCAGGCGCTCGGTGTCGATTTCATCGACGAAAGCGAAGTCTTGACGCCCGCCGATGAAGCGAACCATGTGGATAAATGGAATTACACGGTGCCGTTTGTGTGTGGCGCTCGCAATCTTGGTGAAGCGCTGCGCCGCATTGCCGAAGGTGCCGCGATGATCCGCACGAAGGGCGAACCCGGAACCGGCAACGTTGTTGAAGCGGTGCACCATATGCGCACGGTGTGCGATGACATTGCGCGTATCCAGGGCTTGCGCGGCGAGCAGCTATTTGCGGCGGCGAAAGATTTGCAGGCTCCCTATGAACTGGTGAAGTGGGTTGCCGAAAACGGCAAGCTGCCCGTTGCAAACTTTTCTGCGGGTGGCATTGCGACACCGGCCGATGCGGCGCTGATGATGCAGCTGGGATGCGACGGCGTGTTTGTGGGCAGCGGTATTTTCAAGAGTGGCGACCCTGCGGCGCGCGCTGCCGCCATCGTCGAGGCAACGGCGCATTACGCTGATCCGGAAGTGCTCGCACGTGTTTCGCGCAACTTGGGCGAAGCTATGGTGGGCATCAATATTTCAGACATTCCCGAAAATGAACTTATGGCGGGGCGTGGGTGGTAAGTGCGCGTTTGAACTTCTGCTACAATAAAGAAAAGCGGCACACCGGTGCCGTAAGGTAAGGAGCTGGCCATGGGCGAAATTATGCAGTGCCCTGCGTGCGGGGCTACCGACTTCGATTTGGCTGAATACGAATCGATGATGGTGCTGCGTGCCGATTCGGCGTTTTTCACGCTGCGTTGCCCCACCTGCTCTACCATGGTTTCTGCCGTGGCCGCCATCCCTGCGTCTTTGCGCGAAGAGGTTCGTTTCGCTGCCCTTGAAGTGGGCGCGGGCATGGGCCACGAAAGTTAGGATTCTATGCTCAACGAACTCTATCAACACTTAGATCCCATCGCCTTTTCCCTTGGCCCTTTTTCCGTTCATTGGTATGGCATCGCCTACGTGCTCGGCTTCATCTGTGCGGGCTTTGTTATTTACCACGTGGCAAAACGTTGGGAAATCGAAGTCGATTTTGATGCGCTGCTGACCGTTATGCTGTGCGCCATCGTGGGCGTTATTGTGGGCGGGCGGCTTGGTTACGTGCTGTTTTACGGCGATGGCCAATATTTGGCGAACCCCCTTGAAATATTTATGACGGCCAAGGGTGGCATGAGCTTTCATGGCGGGCTGATTGGCGCTTTGGTGGCGGGCATTGTGGCCGCAAAAATTATTCATATGCCTTATTTCACCCTGGCTGATTTGGGGTGTATTGGTGCTCCTATCGGGCTGTTCTTTGGGCGCTGCGCCAATTTTGTCAACGGTGAGTTGTGGGGCGCTCCCACCGATGCCCCTTGGGGCGTTGTGTTTGGCGGCGCCGCCGGTGCGATGCCGCGCCACCCTTCGCAGCTTTATGAAGCGCTGCTGGAAGGTGTCATTATCTTTCTTGTGCTCTACGCGCTTTCCCGCAAGCTGCCCCCGCGTCCGCGCGGAACATTTCTGGGCTTGTTCCTTATGCTGTACGGCATCTTCCGCTTCGCCGTTGAATTTGTGCGTGAACCCGATGTGCAGCTGGGCTATCTGTGGGGCGGTTGGCTGACGATGGGCCAGCTGCTTTCTTTACCGCTCGTGGTTGTAGGCTTGTGCGTGGTGGTCTATGCGATTAAGATGAAGCTTCCCCAGCAGGGCATCACTAAATGATACACAGATGGTATCATTTTGGGGATAACTCGTAACCGGCCGCTGGTCGGCCAGAAGGAGGCAACTTTTATGAGCGTACAATTCTTCAAGTGTCTGCACTGCGGAAACATTGCTATCAAGCCCTTTGACAGCGGGGTGCCGCTGGTGTGCTGCGGCGAGAAAATGACCGAACTGGTTGCCAACACCGTCGATGCGGCCGTGGAAAAACACGTTCCTGTGGTAACGGTTCAGGGCAACACCGTGCACGTGGCCGTGGGCAGCGTGCCCCATCCCATGACGCCGGAACACTACATCACCTTTGTATGCCTGGAAACGAAGAAGGGCTATCAAATTGCCCAACTGACGCCCGAAGATGCACCCGCCGCCGATTTCGCACTCGCCGAAGGCGACGAGGCTGTTGCCGCCTATGAATATTGCAACTTACACGGTTTGTGGAAAACCGAACTGTATCAACCTGACGGCGGGCTGTGGCGGCCAGCTAGGCGTTCAAGACTTTCGCGGCTTTCGTGCGCGTACAGGGAGTACGCTTACTTCAAGCAGCTCGGTCTTTCACGCCTATCTGACTCACCACAGACCGCCTGTCTTTGCTCTTGTTGATTCAACCTGCTTTGCGCGGGTACGGCGGGTGTTTTTTGTTGACTATATTCTTGGAAAGGAATAATATAGCAGCTGCTAACAGGGGGCGTGTAAGGGCGCCCCCGTCGAAACAAAAGGGGAGCACATGAGAAAATATATGCGCGTTGTGATGGTGGCGATTTTGTCGTTGTCGCTGGTGGGGGCTTTTGCGCTTGCGGGATGCAGCAAGCCGGCTGCCGAACAGGCCGCGCCTGAACAGGCACCGAAAACCGAAGCGCATGATCCGGTGACACTGCAAACCTTTGCAGCTAATTCGCTTTCTAAAGGTATGGAGGCGGTGCAGGAACTGTATAAGCAGGATCATTCCTGGGTCACCTTTGCCGATACGCAATACAAATCTTCCGGCGAACTCAACGAAATGTTGGCGGCTGGCTCTTCTGCCGATATCCTGATTTCGGCATCGAAGGCCAAGATGGATGATGCCGTCAAGGCGGGCTATGTCGATGAAGCCACGCGCTTTGATATGTTCAAAAACGATCTAGTTATGGTCACTTCCGAAAACAATACCGACATTAGCGCGTGCACGCTTGAGGATATTGCCGCAGGTAAATACACTGTTTGCGTGGGCGACGAATCGGTGCCGGCCGGCAACTATGCCTGCCAATCGCTCAACACCGTTGGCTGCTATTCTGATGCCAGCGGCAAGGGTGGTTCCTTCACGGGCGCGCTGGCCAATCCGGGCAAAGTTGTCGTGGATACCTCGGTGGGTAACGTGTGCAAGCATGCGCAATCTGGTGACGTGCAGATCGCATTCGTGTATAGTTCTGATGTGTACCGTTTCGGCGGCGTGAAAGTGGTAGGCACGGTGCCCAACACCACCCATAAGGCTATCGTGTATCCGGCTGCCCTCGGTAAAGATTCTAAAGTTGCACCCGAGGCTGATGCTTTTTTGAAGTGGGCAAACACGGATGAAAAGGCTATTAAAACCTGGCAAGAATGGGGCTTTGAACTGGCTTCATAAACCATAGGCACCACCGATACAGCACTGACAGAAAAAGATGGGCGGCACCTCGCCCATCTTTTGTGTAAAAAGCTTGCTGGTAAGGAAAAGGGGAAGCGTGAACAAGCAGGTGGGCAAAATGATATGCGCGGGGCTGCTGGCTTTGTGCTGCGCCTTGCCAGGTTTTGCCCTTGCTGCCCCCGCCCCCGACCCCGCTCCACCCATCAACGCATCCACCGCCGATGCACCTGCCGCAGCAGAGGGTGACGTTGTCGCCATCAGCGCCACAGCGGATACTCCGGTGCCAGCAGGCGTTGAGGGCGTTACCCTCGCGTCTGAAAACACGGCGGCGAAAATTGCCGATGCCCCCTTTGCCCTCGATGGTTTCTCGCGTGCCCAGGTGGGTTCTAACCGCGACATCGACGGGTCGTATAGCGGGTATTGTTACTATGCCGCCAATGCCGCAGGCAAGCTTACGGTAGTGGCCACGCGCAGCTATGCGGTGGTCTATGTGCCCCCAGCAGCGGCGGCGCAGGCGGGCTATCGCGTAGGAAATGCCAGCGACGAAGCGGCGCTGCAGCGTGCGCTTGTTGCTCTTGATGCGCCGGCAGCAAAGGGTTCGGCTCTGCTTTCCCCCAAGCTAACCTGGTATTTCACCAGTGATACCAGCTACCAGGTGGGCAGCGTCATCTTCAAGTTCGACCAGGAAATAAAGGCGGGGCAGTTTTATACAAGCGTTATCGCTGCGGATGGCTCAGATATTACGGTTGTCACAAACCCCGCTTACACCGAGCTGACCCATGCCGATTTTGCGCAGCTGGTACCCAGCGACGCCGTGGTGCTGGCGCCGCCCCCAACCGCGCTTTCCGCGCTGGTATCTTTTATCAGC
>JAVWGW010000066.1:0-8287 GCA_036640375.1 Raoultibacter sp.
GGACCAGCCCTTTTCCTTACCACCACACCCGCAGTGGCCGACGTGCGCAAAGCCGATGTAATCTTGGGGGAAACCGTTGATACGCGCGGTTTGGCTGTGGCGTCTTGTCCCAGCATAGACGCAGAATACGCCCTGGTCATGGATGATGAAGGCACGGTGTACTACGAACGTAACGCCACCAGTGCCACTCCGATTGCTTCGATTACCAAAGTGATGACGGCGATTGTTGCCCTTGATGCGGCTGCGCTTGACACCCCTATAACCGTTAGCGCAACGGCGGCAAGTGTGGGTGAATCATCGGCGCAACTGCAAGCAGGCGACACGCTCACCTTGGCCGATGCCTTAAAGGCGCTGTTGGTTTCTTCGGGCAACGATGCCGCAGAGGCAATCGCTGAAACTATCGGCGCCTCCTTTTTGACGGCAGCGGGCACGCCGGGGGCAACGCCCGAACAAAGCGTGGCTGCTTTTGTTGAGCACATGAACCAAAAGGGTGTCGAGATAGGATTGCTTGATAGCGTGTTTGCCAACCCCCATGGCCTCGACGACGGCATCTACGCGGGAAACCAGCACAGCTGCGCCGCCGATGTTGGCGCGATGGTGCGCTATGCCATGCAAAACCAGGCGTTTCGCGACAGCGTCAGCCAGGCCACAGCAGCAATTTCTGTGACGCGCGGCAACGCGCAGATCACTCTTGAGCTGCAAACAACCGATGCACTTTTAGGTGTATTTGAAGGTGCCTGCGGTGTCAAAACCGGTTTCACCGATTTGGCGGGCCCTTCGTTTGCTGCAGCATCTAACAGGGGACAAGGTGATCTGTATGCGGTTGTCATCCATTCGTCTAGCGAAGCTCAACGTTTCGTTGATGCGCAAACGCTGTTGCAGTGGGTCTACGATCACACCATCGATTACCCGCTTGTTCACAGCCCTGAAACGCTACATTCAACCGCGGGCAGCCCCGATGCACAGGGGCAAACACCTCTTGTGGCGCGCGTTGCGCATACCGAATGGATCGATACAACTATTCCCGCCACCTTTGCCGACCCGACTGCTGCCGTTTCCGTCTTCGACATAAACGGTAATGTGAGCCAATCCGTTTCTTTTGATACGATTGTTGGCAATGTGTGCGCGGGCGATAAGCTAGGCAGTGTCACCTTCAAACAGCGCAATGTTGTTTTGGCCACGGCAGATCTTATCGCGTGCGAAGATGTGGCTGCACCCGATCTTTTTGAGGGCATCGGCATCTGGTGGGATCGCTTCTTCCGCGGATTTTCCGGAAAAAATACGGTTGCGCAAAGCGTTGTGGTAAACCAAACACCGCTTATCGTCGATAAATCAACGCCAGCAACCGCAAGGTAGGGTATGCTTGGATATAAGCTTTAACAGCTATAAAGAAAGGGTGGCAACGCCATGAACGACCTATGCCCCATATGCAATAGCCCCGTGGATGCGCACGATAGCGCGTGTCCTGCATGCGGCTTTAAGCTCTTTGGATCAACGCAAAGTTTCACACCGCTTAAGCTTTCGGGGGAAGATACCCTGATTGCTGCGCCCGCTGCTTCGTATAAGGCGATGTTGCGCGTGGTGCATGGCCCTCAGATTGAAACGATTTTCAACCTGGGCGAAACCCCTCTCACCATTGGTCGCAGCCCCGAATGCGACATCTTCTTAAACGACATGACCGTTTCACGCCAGCATGCGACGGTTACGCTTGGCACCGAGGGTTACTGCATCGTTGATACCAATTCATTCAACGGCATATGGATCAACAACAAAAATGTAAACGATGCCCTACTCAAAGAAGGCGACATCGTCCAAATTGGCGCTTTTTGCCTCATCTACGAAGAACGCGCTTAACCCAGCGCCCCACTGTTGGGCAAACGAATGAAATCAGGAGCGCCCACTTAGGCACCCCTTAAGGGAAAAGGATACGGTATGCTGCTTTTATCAGGAAACGAAGCCATTGCGCAAGGGGCTTGGGAAGCGGGTGCCCACATCGGCGTCGCTTATCCCGGAACTCCTTCAACAGAAACAATGGAAGCCTTTGCCGAAAAAGAGGGCGTATATGCCGAATGGTGCACCAATGAAAAAGTAGCCCTTGAAGTGGGCTTAGGGGCAAGTGCTGCGGGCGCGCGCGTTTTGGTTACCATGAAACATGTGGGCGTTAACGTTGCTGCCGACCCTTTGTTTACGTCTTCTTATACGGGGGTGGGGGGCGGTTTGCTTATTATGGCCGCCGACGATCCGGGTATGCATTCGTCGCAAAACGAACAGGATTCGCGCTTTTACGCCCTGGCGGCGCGCGTTCCAATCTTAGAGCCTTCCGATTCCGCCGAAGCCCTTGAGTTTACGCGCGCTGCCTTCGCGGCCTCAGAGCGCTTCGACACCCCGTGGCTCATTCGTTCCACCGTGCGCATTTCGCATACAAAAACGCTGGTGGAAGTGGGCGAGCGTCACGAACAACCGCTCAAGGAATATAAAAGCGATGCCGCAAAATGGGTTATGATGCCCGCCTTTGCCAAGCCGCGTCGCACGGTGCTCGACGCGCGCGTCGATGATTTGCGTGCCTGGGTTGAAACGTGCCCGTTTAACACCCTTGAAGCACAATCGAGTGCTGTGGGCATTATCTGTTCGGGTGCGGTGTATCACTACGTTAAAGAAGCGCTGCCCGAAGCAAGCGTTTTCAAGCTGGGCGTGACCTGGCCTTTGCCCGCGAATGCCCTACATGATTTTGCGGCAAGCGTGCAAGATGTGTACGTGATTGAAGAAGCCTCCGATTATCTTTCCACACAGATAAAGGCGCTGGGCATTGCGCTGTCAACGCCCTGCGGCACCCCGCTGCCGCGCGCGGGCGAACTGACGCCACAGGCAATTCAAAGTGCGTTTGGTGCCACCCTACCCGACCATGCAAGTGCCCCAAGCGATGTGCCTGGCCGCCCGCCAGCGCTGTGC
Organism: Raoultibacter sp.; assembly: GCA_036640375.1. GTDB lineage: Bacteria > Actinomycetota > Coriobacteriia > Coriobacteriales > Eggerthellaceae > JAVWGW01. Next base: position 2,950 of record JAVWGW010000066.1, read on the forward strand.
CCGGGATGCCCGCATCGCTTGGTGTTCAAGGAACTCAAGCGTATGCGCGCCATCGTTACCGGCGACATCGGCTGCTATACCTTAGGCGCTCTGCCCCCTTTGTGCGGCATGGATACCTGCGTTGACATGGGCGCTTCTATTTCCATGGCTCACGGATTTGAACTGGCCTTACAGGGAACAGAGCACCGGCCTATTGTGGGAATTATCGGGGATTCCACCTTTGCACACTCCGGTTTAAGCTCGCTTATCAGCACCGCTTACAACAAAGGTGGTGGCACGGTTGCCATCCTTGATAACAGAACGACGGCCATGACCGGCCGCCAGGGCAATCCTTTCAACGGCGAAACATTGCAGAAGCGCCCCAGCCGCGAAATGGGCATTGAGCGCATTGTTGAAGCACTGGGCATTAGCGATGTGCAAACGGTTGATCCCCACGATGCCAAAGCGGTGCGCGCTGCGTTGAAGGCGGCTTGCGCAAGCACCGATTTAAGCGTGATTGTCTTTCGAGCACCCTGCGTTTTGATCGACCGCATCAAGCAAGCGCGCTTTGAAGTCAATGCTTCTTGCACGGCCTGTGGTGTGTGCATTTCCCTTGGTTGCCCGGCACTTTCGTGTGACCCCCTTACACGCCAGGCCGCCATTGATGCGACGCTCTGCATCGGCTGCGGGCAATGCGCGCAATACTGCAACTTCGGTGCCATCGTGCGCCCAGACGCTTGCACGAAAGAGGTTTCCCATGTCTAAGCCCACTGCAATCACCAAGAACACCGCCAACACTACGACCGTCGTTTTATGCGGCGTGGGCGGTCAAGGCACCATCCTTGCCGCTGACCTGCTGGCACGCGCTGCCATGGAAGCGGGCTTGCAAGTGAAGCTTTCTGAAATCCACGGCATGGCTCAGCGCGGGGGAGCGGTGTCCACGATAGTCAGGTTTGGCACCTGCGTGTCTTCCATGGTGGCCGATATTGGCTGCGCCGATTATATCGTGTCGTTTGAAACTACCGAAGCGCTGCGCAACCTGCCCTACCTTGCGCCGCAGGGCATATTTTTGGTTAACGATGAAGCGGTAAAGCCCCTGCCCGTGGCCACCGGCGCGGCTGCCATGCCCGCTGCGGCGCCCGAAAAGCTGCGTGCGGCAGGCGCCGTGCTTATACCTGCTGGCGCCATGGCGCGCGCGGCGGGCAGCGCAAAATCGACCAATGTCGTTTTGATTGGCGCCTTGGCCGCAGGGCTTGATTTTGATTGCGCCACGTGGGAAGCCATTATTGCCGCCCATGTGCCGCAAAAAACCATCGAAACCAACATTGCGGCATTTCGTGCAGGTTTCGCATTCGTGAAAGGAGCCACCGCATGAGCGTTTCTCAGATCAGTGTTTTTCTTGAAAGTCGACCAGGACATTTACGGCGGGTGCTTGATTTATTTGAAGCGGCCACAATCAGCGTACGTGGATACTGTGCTTCTGATACCGGTGATTACGGCGTTGTCCGTTTTGTTGTCGACAAGCCCGATGCAGCCTTGCGTGCGCTTAAAGAAGCGGGAGCAGCCGTTACCACAACCGAAGTTTTATGCCTGAAACTAACCGATAAGCCCGGCGACCTTGCGCGCGTTGTGGGGATCATCGCTGATTGCAATATCAACGTGATTTATAGCTACTCGCTCATATCAACCTACGTTGCTCTGCGCGTGGTGGATTTAGCCGCAGCTGAACAGGCACTACGCCTGCAGCCCATCGAATTTTTGACCCAAGAAGACCTCACGAAACCCCTTTAGGTGATACCTCATGACACAAGCAAATCTTCCTATATTTAACCGCGCCATTGAAACAGCCTCGCGCCAACGCATCCGCGAAATCCAACTGGAAAAGCTGCAAAAACAGGTTGGGTGGACTTACGAACGCGTGGCGTGGTATCGCAGCCAAATGGACGAAATGCACGTGAGCCCCGCCGACATAAAAACCCTTGATGATGTGCGGCTTCTTCCCTTTACCGACAAGGCGGTTTTGCGACAGACCTTCCCCTATGGTCTGTTTGCCGTGCCCCTTGAACAGGTGATAGAGCTGCACTCCTCTTCGGGCACAACGGGCAAACCCATCGTTGTTGGCTACAACGAACACGACATGGGTGTGTGGAGCGAATGCATCGCGCGCCTGGCCCAAATGGCCGGCGTTGTGCCGGGCGACCGCGCCCAGATGGCCTTTGGTTACGGCATGTTCACCGGCGGTTTTGGCCTGCATTACGGGCTGCAAAAGCTGGGCTGCATGATGATTCCCGCAGGTGCGGGCAACACCGAACGCCACCTGACCATGATTGAAGATTACGGCACAACCGTGCTTATTTCAACGCCTTCCTACGCCATGCATATGTGCGAAGTAGGCGAAAGCCTGGGATTTGATTGGGAAGCATCCACGCTGCGTATCGGCCTTTTTGGTGGCGAGCCGTGCCCGCCGAAACTCAAGCATGAAATTGAAAGCCGCATGCACATCACCTGCACCGACAATTACGGCTTGACCGAGGTTATGGGTCCCGGGGTTTCAGGCGAATGTTTGGCGCAGCGCGATATGCAACACATCGCCGAAGATCATTTTCTGTGGGAAGTGGTGGATCCTGTTACGGGGGAACCCGTGCCGGATGGCACCGAGGGTGAACTGGTACTGACCCCCCTCGATAAGCAGGCCATTCCCGTTTTGCGCTACCGCACCCACGATCTTAGCTATGTGGTAACCGAACCCTGCGCCTGCGGACGCACCCACGCGCGCATGAAAAAGGTGCGCAAGCGCAGCGATGATATGCTTATCATTCGCGGAACCAATGTATTCCCCAGCCAGGTGGAAGACGTTTTAGCCACCATTTCTGGGGCGTCGCCGCATTATCGTATTGTGGTTGATAATGAAACTGGTCTTGATCGCATGACCATCATGGTAGAACTTGAGCCGGATGCGTTCAGCGATTCCTACGAAGAAATGAATGCTTTTAAGCACGCCATCGCCGATAAACTGAAGCAGACTCTGCTTGTGGCCCCCGTGGTCAAACTTATCGAACCCGGCGGTATAGAGCGCAGCTTCGGCAAAACAAAACACGTCGAGGACAACCGCAAACAGCTATGAACACGGTAGTTGGACGCTTTGCCCCCAGCCCTACAGGGCGCCTGCATGCCGGCAATATTTTTGCTGCCCTGTGTGCCTGGCTGATTGCAAAATCACAGGATGGGGAAGTGGTGTTGCGCATCGAGGATTTAGATGCTCAACGCTCAAAGCCGGCCTACGCAAGCGCCTTGCAACGCGATTTTGAATACCTGGGGCTTACCTGGGATCGCGGCCCTTTTTTCCAAAGCACACGCACGCAAACGTATCGTGAGGCCGCCGACCAGCTGAATCGCCAAGGCCTGCTCTATCCCTGTTTTTGCACGCGTGCCGATCGCCGCGCAGCATCTGCACCCCATGGGGAAGAAAAACGCGCGCCTGCGTGCCCCTGCCGCCACCTCAGCGCCAAAGAAGGTCAGCAGCGCGTGCAGCAACAACAGCACATGCCAGCCATGCGCCTTATCGTGCCTGATAAAACCTATTGTTTTACCGATGGGTTACAGGGAAACTATTGCCAAAACCTCGAAGCGCGCTGCGGTGATTTCATTGTCCAACGCGCGGATGGGGCTTTCGCCTATCAGCTAGCCGTTGTGATAGATGATGCTGAACAGGGTGTATCGTCGGTGGTGCGGGGGGCAGATCTTCTCTGCTCAACTCCGCAGCAGCTCTACCTGCAAGACTTGTTGGGTTTTGACCATCCGCACTACCATCATATCCCCCTGCTGGTGAATGCCGCCGGGCAGCGCCTCTCCAAGCGCGACCAGGCAGCCAGCATCGATGAAGTGCGCACCCGCCTTAAAACCCCCGAAGCCATCATCGGCTTCATAGCCGGCACAACCGGCCTAGCCCCCACCACGCAGCCCATCACACCCACCCAGTTGCTTGAAGTGGGCACTTTTTCAGCATTGCGTGGCAAACAAACGATTGTATGGCCAGAAGGCGACGGGTTTTAAAGCGTCAAGCCGGCAACGCCGGAAAAAAGGATGGCGCCGGTGTAAAACGTGCCCAGCGCAATGTTGACGTTAAGACACAGCGGCATGGCGCCCCCGCGCGAGGCTGCCGTTAAAGGGTTTTTGACCAGGGCATGTACCGCAGGATAAAGCGCAAGCAGCATGAAGGGCACAACGATAAGTCCGCGCGGGAAAAACAAACCCACCAAAACGATGATTGCAGCAATCCAAAGATAGAGCACCCCGTGGTACAGCCGCCGTGCGCGTGCGCGTCCTAAAAGCACCGACTGCGTTTTGCGGCCCGCTTCGATGTCTTTTTCGATATCGCAGGTATTGTTTGTGAACATAATCAAGCCTATGCCGCAGACCAGTGGCAAAGAAAGCCACAAAACGCGCGCGTCAAAAATGCCGGTCAAAGCCTGAAAGCAGGCAAGGGGAATAAGGCCACCCATAGCGATGCCACTTACAAATTCCCCCACAGGTAAATAAGAGATGGGGCTTTTTCCCGCAGAATAAAGCATGATAATTGCCGCCCCCGCCAAGCCGATAGCAAGGGGAATCCATCCGGCGCAGGCGATAACATAGATGCCCAGCACAAACGCTAGGCCAAGAAAGGCAAGTGCAAGGCGAAAGACGGATCGGGGATTGACCTTGTTGTACACCAAAACCGCATCGGTGGGATCATCCTGATTTTCGGTAGTATCGGTGCCCTTGATAAAATCGTAGTAATCGTTGATGGTGTTAACGGCCGATTGCATCAGCGTGCAAATGCACAGCAGCGCCAGCGTAAGCGTGACCGAAACACTGTGGGTGTAAGCGGCCGCCAAGGCGGTTGCAAACAGTACGGGCAAAATAGCGGCAGGCCAGGTATGAGGTGCGGCAAGCTGCACCATAAGGCGCGGTTTTAGGGGGGCGTAGTCTTTTGTGTCGTCGATACGGGTAAGAATTTCGGGTTGAGATTGCATGGGATTCCTTTGTTTACCCCTTCGGGCGATAGCGTTCTTTGCGGAAAATCAAATCTTTGTCGGGCGTGGGTAACAGGCGCTGCGTTGTTGCTTTTTTAAAAATAGAAACTGCTTGCGAAAGGGTGTGAAAGATGAATTTTTTCGTATCTGCATCAAGCTTGTTTCCTTCAGAAAGCATGTGTGCCATATTTTTGAACAGTTTCGCCTGGAATTCAGTCCAGTTATTCGCCTGCGTTGATGCAAACAGCTCATAGAAGGTATCAATAAAACGTTCGCGCTGATCGGCGGAAACACTCAGCAGCCAATCGTTGAGCGTTTTATCAAAAATGGCAGTCGATTTTTTC
>JAVWGW010000067.1:0-8128 GCA_036640375.1 Raoultibacter sp.
TAGTACTGATCCATGCCATCGACACCCCAGGCCAAGGAATTTCCCGTGGTAGGATAGGCAAGTAAGGCGATAAAGCACACAACAGTAAAACACGCGGTATACACCAGCCAAAAGGCTTTGCGATCGCGTTTTGGCTGGGCACCCTCCCACTGACGCAGGTTTTCCTCCCAAGATTTCACCCGAGAAACAAGCTTGTTCAGCACCATGGGCAATCCTTGGTGCCTACCACGCCCGAAACACCCGCAGCACCCGCCAAAATAATGCCCTTCATCAAGCTCCCCTCAAGCCAGTACGTAAGCCGGTAAGTTCTCAATAAATTATCACATTTTTACACGCACACCGCGCCCGCGCACAAAAAGAGGAAAAATCCTACGGAGCCTTGCTCTGCCTTCCCCTTTTCACGAAAGCGGCAAACACAACCGAAAGCACATCGGCGATTGGCATGCAGAAAAATAGCGACACGATCGGCGTTAGGGGGCCTTCCCCTAAAGCGACAAGGGAGGGAACAAGGTATACCAAGGGCATAAGGAAAAACACCTGGCGCGACAAAATGAGCAGCACGGAGGAAAACTCGTGGCCGGTCACCTGCAGCAAGGTCATATCGGTATAGAGAACGCCGATGAAGGGGAAACCAAGAAATACAATAAGCAAGATGGTTTGCGCCTGCGCCACTATTTCACTGCTGCCCCCGAAAAGAGCAGCCAGGTCGTGACCAAAGTTCATGACCAGCAACAATGCAAAAATCCCGTAGCTCCCACACAGCAGCATGGTAGTTTTTGAAACCTTTGCTATCTTTTCGGGCGCAGCGTTGCCATTGAAATAGGAGATGATAGTCTGCACGCCTTGCGTCAAGCCCACAATCGGCACCAATATGAAGGTGTAAATACGCTGCACCACACTCCATGAAGCCACATAGGTCATCGAGCCAAGTTCCAATAGCCGCGCGTTTATCACAAACCCCGTGCAACCACCCAATATCTGTATGGCGGTCTGCGCAATGCCAATCTTAAACAACTCACCCGCACTGCGAAAAAAGCAGGCTACAGGAACAGGGGTTGCCGAAAGCCAGCGCCCCTTTTTTATCAAAAAGAGCACTGCGCATAGCGCGCATACGCTTTCGCTCACAAACGTGCCCCAGGCAAGCCCCGCGATACCCAGCTTGAAAACAAAGGCGAAGGTAAAGTTGCAGACAATGTTGAGAGCAACGGCCCCGCTAATAATGATCACTTCAATTTTAGGGAACCCGAAGGCACGGATGCAGCAGGTCAAGGTATAGCCGAGGGCGCTGAAAATATTGCTTAAAAGCTGGATTTGCAGATACTGCTGTGCCAAATCAAAGATGTGCCCCTGGGCACCCAATGCCATCAAAATAGCCGACAGGGCACTGTAGCACACAAGCGATGACATCAGCGCTATCACAACGCTCATGACAACGCCGGTGGTGTAACGAGCGGTAAGCTTGGGCGCATCGTTCATATACTTTGCTATCAAAATGCCCGTTGACAGGGCAAATAAGGTTTGCAGCGCTGTAAAAATGCCCAAAATAGGTGCGATCAGCGCCATGGCCGACAAAGCATCGCTGCCCACCCCCGGCAAATTTCCCGCGAACGCCGTGTCCACGATGCCCGTCAGCATTTCTATCATGAGTGACAAAATGGAAGGGATGCCGAAGATGAAAATGAGTTTTGTCAGCGAGCTGTTTTCGTAAATATTGTTTTGCATGTGTTTACCTCCGAGAATAATAATCGCAGATAAACACGACACCTTATGTCTTGTTTACGAAGAAAGTTTTTTATATTCTTCGTAGGATATAAACTTCCGCTCAAACTCGTGAGCAGTCACCTCGATCTGCTCAATCGTGCGACACGGTATCAAGCAATAGGAATCCGAAAAGCAAAATATGTGTAGGCCGTCGGGTTTGAGCACATAGCCAATCGGCGCCACCTCCAACGCGCCGTTGATGAGGGCACGCACTTCATTATCGAGGCAGTAATCAATCTTCTCACGCACCCAATTTTCAGCATCAATTTTCTCCGTCACCAGGTCGACGCTAAGATAGCGTTCCGCATCACTTTCAAATAGCGCGCTCAGTTCAGGAGCAATCAGGCACAACTTATTGATAATCGTATTTTTGATCGGTTTTTCAGAAAAACTGTCCATAATTTTTAGGGCAAAAATAATCCGATGAATATCCTCATCCGTAAAAAAACTGGTGGTAAATTTATAATTTTCATCGATACGCACGCCGCCGCCCACGCCCTGAAGGCAGTACACAGGAATACCCATGGCAGACAAACGATTGATGTCGCGCTCAATTGTTTTCGTGCTTACCTCGAAGTGCTGCGCAAGCTGCTTGTAGCTTGTTTTTTTGTGCTTGAGCAAGTAAACGAGCAGTTCTAAATGTCGGCCTTTCACTTTTCACCTCTTCACACACGGTAGGTACTCTCGCAATAGCTTGGCGCGCAATCGCTTCGCTACAGCAAATCGCTGGGGTCTATGTCGACGGCAACGTTAACGGTTTTATGGGGCTTGCGGCGGCGGAAAAGAGGCAAAAGCAGCGCCGAAATATCATCTGTGAGCGGGGCTTTCACTACGATGTGATAGCGATAGCTGCCCCGCAGCTTTGCCATCACGCACGGCGTTGCGGGCAAAACCGACCACGCCGAACCCACCACATCGCGGATAAGACGGGCGATGTCTTGGGAAAGTTCGCCGCCCACACCTGCCACCTCGTCTTCGTTTTTGCCCCAAATAAGCACGTTTGCCATGCGCACATAGGGCGGATAGCCCAGCAAGCGTCGCTTGGGCAGTTCATCGCGCAGAAACGCGGCGCGGTTGTAGTGTGCGGCCGCCTGGATGGGGGCGGCCTGTGACCAATAGGTTTGCACCATCACGCGACCCGGCAAATCCGCGCGCCCGGCACGGCCAGCCACTTGTTCTATCAGGTCAAACGTGCGTTCGGCTGCGCGAAAATCGGGCAGCTTTAGCATGGTGTCGGCGTTGATGACGCCCACCAGGGTCACTTCATCGAAATCGAGGCCCTTCGCAATCATCTGCGTACCCAACAACACGGCGGCATCGGCGGCGGCAAATTCTTCCAGCAAACGCTGGTGTGCCCCTTTGCCCTTCGTGGTATCGGCATCCATGCGCACGATGTGCGCGCCGGTTTCTTCAAGCAGCGCGCGCAATTCAGATTCCACGCGCTGGGTGCCTGCGCCAAACTTTTTGAGGTAGGGACTATTACAGGTCGGGCAGCGCGGTGGCACCGCTTCGGTGTGGCCGCAATGATGGCAGGTAAGTGCGGCGCCCTGTTCGTGATAGGTAAGAGATGTGGCGCACGAGGGGCACTCGGGCACAAACCCGCATTCACGACACAGCAAAAACTGTGCGAAACCGCGCTGGTTAAGCAGCAATACCGCCTTGTGCCCTGCATCCATTGTGGACAAAAGCGCCGTGGTCAACTTGCGCGAAAACATCGAGCGATGCCCGCCGCCAAATTCGTTGGCCATGTCGATTACATCGATGGGGGGCAAGGGTTTCTTGTTGGCTCGCTGCGGCAAAAGCGCGGCATGCCACCCGGCATTTTTGTCGCAGGCATACAGGCTTTCAATCGAAGGGGTGGCCGACCCTAAAATGAGTGCGGCCTGGTGGCGCGCCGCCATCCACTGCGCCACAACACGCGCATCGTAGCGCGGGGCGCTATCTTGTTTGTAGGAACCTTCGTGTTCTTCGTCGATCACTATTAAGCCCACATCGGCAAGCGGCGTGAACAGCGCACTGCGCGCACCCACCACCACGCGCGCAGCACCGCAGCGAATTAAATCCCACTGATCGTAGCGTTCGCCCTGGCTCATGCGCGAATGCATAACGGCCACCGTATCGCCGAAACGTCCGCGAAAGCGCGCAAGCGTTTGCGGGGTCAGCGAAATTTCGGGCACCAGCACAATAGCGCCGCGCCCGGCAGCCAGCGTGCGCTCGATGGCCTGCAAATACACTTCCGTTTTGCCCGAACCTGTCACCCCATCAAGCACCACCACTTCGCCGCAGTGCGCATCACAAGCGGCGGCTATGGTGGCCAGCGCCGCTGCTTGGCCTTCGGTTAGCTGCGGCTTGGGGCTGGGAGTAAACGCGGGGGCGCAGGCGGAAGCGGTGCCTGAACCCGCAGCGCGCAGGCCGTCCGTGGCGCCCACGCCGTCCACGCCGCGCATCCGCCGCCGCGCTTCAACAACCACAACGCCCTTGGCGGCCAGCGTTTTAAGCACGGCCGATACCGAACCAAACTCCATAGTCAGTTCCGCCACACGCAGTTCGCCCGCGCGCAAGGCTTCGATGATAGCCACCTGCTTGACGGCGCTCTTCTTCGGCACAAAATCGGCGGCAGGCACGGCCAGGCGCACCCAGCGATCGTCAACCGCACCCACACTGGGCTGTTCCACCTGCCAATACCTGCCGTTGTGCACCATGCGCGGCACCCCGCCCGGCGGCGTGAACAGTCGCACACACACGGAAAGCGGCGCTATATAGCGCTCGGACAAAAAGTGCGCGCACGCGGCACCTTCCGCATTGAAATAGGGGGGGCCAAGCACGCTTGCCACCTGCTTCAACTTCGCCGCATCAAGGCCTTTTGGCAGCTCATCGCCCACTTCATCAACGGCGACAACATAGCCGATAGCCTGGCGATGCCCAAAGGGCACCAACACGGCACAGCCAATTTCGATGGAAAACATATCGTCGGCCACGGCATAGGTATACGCGCAATCAAGCGATTGCGTGGGAATATCGAGTATGACCGATGCGAGCCTCATGCCAACACACCACCCGCCAGCGCCGCTACGATGTCACAGCCGCCAAAAGATCGGCAACCTTATCGGTGCGCTCCCAGGTGAATTCGGGAAGTTCGCGGCCGAAATGACCGTAGGCAGCCGTTTTCTGATAGATGGGACGGCGCAGTTCAAGATGGGAAATTATCGCGCCGGGGCGCAAATCAAACACCGCTTCCACAGCCGACTTTATAGCGGCCACCGGATAATGGTTCGTGCCAAAGGTTTCCACCATCACCGAAAGGGGGCGCGCCATGCCGATGGCGTAGGCCACCTGGATTTCGCAACGATCGGCCAGGCCAGCGGCCACCACGTTTTTAGCCACCCAACGCGCCGCATAGGCGGCCGAACGATCCACCTTCGTGCAATCCTTGCCCGAAAACGCGCCGCCTCCGTGGCGACCCATGCCGCCATAGGTATCCACAATAATCTTGCGGCCGGTCAAACCGGCATCCCCCATGGGCCCGCCGATAACAAAGCGCCCCGTCGGGTTCACGTATACATCCATGGCGTCGGCGGCAACCAGCCCTTCGCGGGCAAACACCGGCTTGACCACGTTTTCTATCAACGCGGTGCGCAAATCTTCCAGATCAACTTCTTCGGCGTGCTGGGTGGAAATGAGCACCTTTTCGATGCAGACGGGCTTGCCTTCCACATAGCGCACGCTCACCTGGGTTTTTCCATCGGGGCGCAAATAGGGCATCGTGTCATTTTTGCGCACGGCCGTTAACTGTTCGGCCAAACGATGCGCCACATAAATGGGCATCGGCATCAATGTTTTTGTTTCGTTGCAGGCATAGCCAAACACCATGCCCTGGTCACCCGCGCCTATGGTGTCAAATTCATCGCCCGCCGCCACCTGCCCGTGCTGAGCTTCATAGGAAGAATCCACGCCCAGCGCAATATCGGCGGATTGATCGTGAATGGTATTGATAACGCCGCAGGTATCGCAATCGAAGCCGTACTTCGCGCGATCGTAGCCAATTTCGCGCAACACATCGCGCACGATGGAAGGCACATCAACGTAGGCCTGCGTGCGAATTTCGCCCGCGACTATAACCATGCCGGTCGTGGCCATGGTTTCGCACGCGCAGCGCACCTTGGTCACATCGGCAGCTTGGCCGCCCGGGGCAACATAGCCCGTCTTGGCCAGTTCGATTTCTTTTTCCAAAATGGCATCCAAAATGGCATCTGAAATTTGGTCGCACACCTTATCGGGGTGCCCTTCAGTCACCGATTCGGAAGTAAACAGATACGACGCGGCGTGTGCAGCGGCGGCCTGTGGCGCGGGGGTGGTAGCACACGCAGCGTGAGCGCACGGGGCTGATACGGGGGAATCGGTCATGGGTTCCAAGCTCCTTTTACGAATTCTTCGTGCATGCAGGTGCCCGGGGGCACTCAAAATCAGTTCTGGTCAAGCGTTAATGATACACTTTCATTTCAAGGCAACGAAACTGCCCGAAAAGATGCCACCGAAAGGACAAATATGCCGCAGGATCGTCCCACGAACGCAGATTATACCGCAGAATTTTTCGCGCTGGCGGCCGAGCGCAATGGCGACATCGCCGGGCGTCGCGCCACACGCGCCTACATGGAAAACTCCACCGCCATCGTACACCATCGGGTCGTGGATTCTTCGTTTGTGCCGCGCCTTTACAATAACGAAACCTATACCACCATGCGCAGCATCGCCGAAACAACGCACACCATTTTGTGCAAGGTGATCAATCACTACCTGGACGATCCCGCCTATCGCCGCGTGTTTTCCTACGACGAGCGCCTGGTCGATTTGATTTTGCTGCCCCGTGGCTACGATGCCGTGTTGCCCTTTGCGCGCGTCGACGCGTTTATCAACGAAGACGACTATTCGGCCGCCTTTTGCGAATTTAATGCCGACGGGTCTTCGGGTATGAACGAAAACCGCGAAATTACCGCCAGCGTTATGGGTTCGGCCACCCTGCAAGCTTTCGCGGCCAAGCACCGCGTTGAAGGCTGCGAGCTTTTTGATAGCTGGGCCGATGAATTTTTGGCCATCTATGCCACCTACAAGCACCGCGTCGAAAACCCGCGCATCGCCATCTGCGATTTTCTGGAAAATGCTGTGGTCGACGAATTCCAAATATTTTGCGACCTGTTTGCCGCACGCGGCATAAGCTGCGTCGTTTGTGACGTGCGCGATCTGCACTTCGATGGGCAGGTGCTGCGCGACGGTACCGGGCAGCCGGTGCACGCCATCTGGCGGCGTTCGGTTACCAACGACATCATCGATCACTGGGAACAATCTCAGGATTTGATTGCGGCTGTGCGCGCCGAAAGCGTGGCGCTTATCGGCAGCTTTGCGGGCCACATCGTGCACGACAAGCAGATATTTGAAGCGCTGTTTCACCCGCTCACACAAGCTTTTTTGACGCCGGAAGAAATCGCCTTCACCCAAGACCTTGTGCCAAAAACCACCTTTTTAGATAGCGCGCACATCGATCTTGCCACCGTGCGCGACCACAAAGATGACTGGATCATCAAGCCCACCGATGCCTACGGCGCCGCCGATGTGTATGCGGGCTGCTTCTTTGAAGCCGAAGCCTGGAACAGCCTTATCGACCGCTTCGCCAACGGGGCCGCAGGTGCGCCCTTCTTGGTGCAACGCTATATTACCCCCTACAAAACGATGACCTTGCCCGCCGATGCCGGCATCGAAAACCTGAGCGATGCAGTTGTGGACCGCCAGGGCGTGCCCTACAACAATCTTTCGGGCCTCTACCTTTATAATGGTAAGTTCACGGGCGTCTTTTCGCGCTTGGGGCCGCTGCCCACGATTTCCAAAGACATGCGCGGCATCACGGCAGCAACGCTGTGGGTTGACCGCGAAGCGGGCGAAGAGGCTTAAAGGAAGCGTGAACGCCATGTCCCACCAAAAACCACCCTACCCCGAACACGGGCTTATCCGCGAAACGCTTGTGGTGTTGGCGCAGCCGCTGTGCGCCCTCTGCGTGGCATTCGTGTTGATTGGCGGCGGGTTGTTCGTGTGCTGTGCGCCGCAAACAACGCGTGCGCTTGCCCAAAATTTCAGCGGCAACGAATCGACCACCTTTTCCAAGGAAGCCTTTGTTGACCTGGCCGTGGCAGGCCGCGATTACACCGTTGATGGCACATCGCTGGACAAGTTTTACACCATCATCTACGAAGACGCCATGAATTCCGGCAAACAAAACATCCAAAAATGGCTGCCACCGGGCATCGATATCAGTGGCATCGACGTCAGTGGCCTGGCAAAATTCTTCGGCGGGGCATCTGACGTGGTGGGGCTGCCC
>JAVWGW010000068.1:0-7962 GCA_036640375.1 Raoultibacter sp.
GGCCAAAATAGTGGTGGCGCCCAATCGCCCAAACTCGAACTTCGTATCGGCAATGATGATGCCCTGGGCCGCAGCGTGTTCGCTCGCCTTCGTATACACGGCCAGCGTCAGGTCGCTGATGGTTTTCGCATCGCTTGCGCCAATGAGCTCGGCACAACGCTCAAAGCTGATATTTTCATCGTGATCGCCAATAGCGGCCTTGGTGGAAGGCGTGAAAATGGGCTGGGGAAGCTTAGAAGAATTTTGCAGACCAGCGGGAAGCTGAATGCCGCACACCGTGCCTTGCTTGTTATATTCCTTCAAGCCACTGCCGGCAAGATAGCCGCGCACGATGCATTCAACCGGGTACATTTCGGCCTTTTTCACCAGCATAAAACGTCCGGCAAGATATTGGGCATGGGGCTTAAACTGTTCCGGCAAATCTTTCACGTCGGCCGAAATAAGGTGATTTTCCACCACATCGGACAAAAGGTCGAACCAGAAGCACGAAAGCTGCGTGAGCACCTGGCCCTTGTAGGGTATTTCGTCTTCCAAAATAAAGTCGAATGCCGAAATGCGGTCGGTGGCAACCAGCAGCAGCCTGTCCCCCAAATCATACAAATCGCGCACTTTTCCCTGAGCATCAGGCTTGATGTCGATTCCTGCCATTGCGATTCCTCCTTGGTTATTACCTCACAAGCCCCTCGCACCCGCCAAAATGCCGGGTGCGAGGGGTTCATTTACTCATCACTGGGTATTATGAAGCATTTTTGTTCTTGAACTTCATCTTTTCGCGGTTCTTGGCCGTTTCTTCATTATAAAGCGGCACATAGATGGTGAAACAGGCCCCTTCATCAAGCTTGCCTTCCACGCGCACCCATCCGCCATGGCGATCGACGATTTCTTTGACCACGGCAAGGCCGATGCCCAAACCGCCGCTTGCCCTATCGCGCCCGGCGTCGGCGCGCCAGAAACGCGAGAACACCATCTTGATATCTTCGGGCGAAAGGCCAATGCCCGTATCTTGCACCATAATGCGCGCCATCAGGTCGCCCTTGGTCACCTTCACCGTGATAACGCCGCCTTCGGGCGTGTAGCGCACCGCGTTAGAAATAAGGTTGGCCGTGGCCTGGCGCAGCATATCGGCATCGCCGCACACAAACACATCGTTTTCCCGTTCGTAGCGCAGCGACAGCCCCGAATCGGCCACAAAGGCTTCATGGGTGGCGACAATACCCGAAATAAGATCGCCGACGTTGATGACTTCCTTGCTCATAGGGGAAGAACGGTTTTCTAAGCGGGAAAGTTTCAACAACGCTTCCACCAGGCGGCCAAGGCGTTGCACTTCGGAATTGACCGTTTCTAAGCGTTCGGCGTTGGGCTCAAATACGCCATCGACCATCGCTTCGACGGTGGATTGGATGGCCATAAGCGGCGTGCGCAGTTCGTGTGCCACATCGGTGGTAAGGCGGCGTTCAAGCTCGCGATCCTTTTCGATGGATTCGGCCATTTCGTCAAAGGTTTCGCCCAGACGCGACACTTCGTCGTCGCCGGTAAGCCCCGTGCGGGCAGAAAGATCGCCCTTCTTGATGTCTTTTGCGGTGCTTGTCATGCGGTTTATGGGGTTGACCAGGCCGCGAGCGAACAAGAAGCCGATGCCCAAGGCCAGCACAATAGCCAGCGCTGCCGCAAAAATCATCGCCTGATAGGATTGTTCCCGAAACAGCACATCGCCCTTGCTTAACATCAGTTCTGACCCGGGCACCCACATGCGTACGGTGCCCACCACCTTGCCTTCCACCACGATGGAAGAAGACACGATATTTGAGCGGTTGGAAGGAGCCAAGGAAACGCCGCCTTCGCCATTGGCTGAACGCGTGTTGTCGTAAAGAATGCTGTCGTTCACGCCATCGGTGCCCGCCGCCATAACCTGAATGCCCAGGCCAGGGTTGAGGCTTGTGGCCGATTCGGCCGGGGTAAGCACGCCATCACGGCGCAGGTCGCCACCGTTGTTGACGTATTTTGTGGCAATGGATGTCGCCACGTTATCGGCCTGCTTTTGCAGGTTGTCGCGCGTGTAGGCCTGGAAGTGTTGTTCCCACACGAAGGAAAGCACGCCGATTGCCACCAGGGCGGTCATGGCCGCGATCAGGGCAAACGATGCGGTAACGCGCGTGGTATAGGAAAAGTTGAACCAGGCATGCTTGCGCTTCCTGGTTCCTGATGCTTCTCCATATACCTCTGGTTCGGTTTCTTTAGGCTTTTTTGAGCTCACGCAGATCCCCTTCGACTAGGCGCGCGGGTACCCGCATTATTACTGCTGCGGCACCTTCGTGGGATCTTCAAAACGATAGCCCACGCCATGCACCGTGTGAAGCCACTTGGGGCTACGCGGATTGTCGCCGATTTTGGCGCGCAGATTTTTCACGTGAGAATCGATGGTGCGTTCGTAGCCTTCAAAGTCGTAGCCCAGCACTTTTTCCACCAATTCCATACGCGAATACACGCGGCCAGGATAGCGAGAAAGCGTGGTAAGCAGCTTAAATTCACTCGCGGTTAAATCGATTTCTTCACCGTTGACCAGCACTTTGTGGCCGGAAACATCGATGGTAAGCTCGCCAAATTCAAGCACTTCGCGCTGCGGTTCTGAATCGGCATGCACACGGCGCAGCAGAGCACGCACGCGGGCAACCAGTTCGCGCGGGGAAAAGGGCTTGACCAAATAGTCATCGGCGCCCAGTTCCAGGCCGATAATACGATCTTCCACTTCGCCTTTGGCCGTTAACATGATGATGGGCACATCGGAATTATCGCGGATGGCGCGGCAGACGCGTTCGCCCGGCACGCGCGGCAACATGAGGTCGAGAATAACCAAATCGAAATGGTGCTTCGAAAATTCCTCAAGCGCTTCTTGACCGTCACCAACGGCGGTGACCCAATAATTTTCACGTTCAAGATAGGCCGCTACCGCATCGCGGATGGCCTTTTCATCTTCAACCAACAAAATCCGTCGTGTTTCATTGCTCATGGAAATCTCCTCAAGCTTGTCGTGTCGTAGCCCGCCCGTATGGGCGAAACTTCGTTGTGCGGACCGCTGTGGGTCTTCGCGTTTGCGCTTATTGTAGCAAGTGAGGACGAAGTGCTTGAAATTTGAAGGTGAAATGACACAATAAACGCAGTAAAGTAAGCCGCAGGTGGTATAGGCCTGTATGCGGGGGAAACGCGAGTTGTGGAGGCCTCCACAACTTATGTGCCACACGGGCACCTTTGCGGCGGCCAAGCAACCGATTCGCTACAATCATGTGTCCTGCGTGGGGATGATTGCCGCAAGGTGGCGCAATCCCTTACAATCGGTACCCAATAAGAAATCGGCCTTGGAAATACCGGAGGAAGCACCCCTTTGACACAGCGTCGCACGCCCCATAAGCACACAAGGCCCGCCGCAAAACGCACGGTCACTGCCCGCGCGCCAAAGGGCGCGTCGCAGCCGGGCATCCACATTCCCACCAGCAATGGCGAAATTCTGCTGACGCGGCGCCACTTTTTGTACGGTGCCTTGGGCGTCGGCGTCCTCGCTGCGGCTGCTGCAGGGGGAAGCGCCCTGCAAAGCGCCACCGAAAAGCGCGACACCATCACGTACCTTGAAGTGCCCGAACAGGCGGTTTTCTCGCTTGCCGACTGCACTGAAATACCCCTTGATCAGGCGCTGCAACTAACAGGCAGCTATGAATTCCCTTACGGAACCCTTATCTGGTCCAACAACGACACAAATGCTGCCTGCCTTCTGCCCACCGAAACAGCCAAACCCCTGGTGCAGGTGGGCATCATCACCCTTGCCAGCGGCGAAGCCACCACGGTGTTGGAAGCGGCCGTGGGGCAGGCCGAAGGCTTTGAGGTTTACGATGTGCGCGCAAGCGAAGTGGGCTTGGTGTGGACCGAAGCCAATATATTGGAAGGCTTATGGCGCGTCTATGGCGCGCCGCTTGCGGGCCTTGTGCTGGGCGCGCCCACCTTGCTTGATCAGGGCGATGAGCAGTGGGAAGCACCTTCGATTGCCGCGGTGGGTGCGGCGGCCTTCTGGCAATGCCTTCCCAAGGTGAAGGGCAGGGCTGCCACGGAAAACTCCCTTTTGAAGCGAGCCGATTTTGGCGGCGGACAGGCCAGCGTGCTCTATACGTCTTCGGGGCGCATGTCCACCCCTCTCTATCCGCTGGCCGATAGCGTCGTCATCACGCCGCGCGTTGATACGAACAACGTGTATCACCAGCTCACACGCATAAAAGCCAGCGATGGCAGCACGATGGATGCGCTGGTGTTGCCCCCGGCCATGAAGCCGCTGGAAGCGGGCTATGGCGCAACAGGATTCACGTTTTCTTTTGAAGGCCGCTACAATTATGGCGACGGCATCGCCAACCTGGGCACCTATGCCCCCCAAACCGCCCACGACCCTGAAAACTACCAGGGCCTGCCGTGGTTCCACTTCGACAAGGTGCCCTCGGCACCCCCGGCGTGGTGCGGGACCTTCTTCATGGTGAAATCGACGCGCGCCGTAAGCGGCGTTGACCTGGCAAATAAGACCTACTTTTCCTGCGGCACCGAAAGCGGTTGTGAAGATTGGGGCGATTACCTGGCCTCGACCGGCACAAACACGCATATCATCACCTTCATGAATATCAACATGACCACAACCGCCGGTGAGGCGAAGAAACTCTGCCGCGTGCGCACCTGGGCACCCCTGGCCTAGCGGGGCGCCCCGTGGTGTGCCTAAAACGTCAGTTTTTCCAGCTTGTCGAACACGACATCTTTGCGTGCCAAAAAATCCCAGGGATCGAAAATGGTGTCGAGTGTTTCTGCTGATAAACGCGCTTCAGGGTCGGCTTCCAGGCGTTCTCTGTAGCTGGGGCCAGCCACAGCATTTTGAATATCTTCCCACACGCTCATCGCGTTGCGCTGCACGATAACATAGGCGTCTTCGCGCGAAATACCGGTATCCACCAAGGCCAGCAGCACCTTCGATGAGAAAATGAGGCCGCGGCAGCGATTGAGATTCGCTTCCATCTTCGCGGGATAGGTTTGCAAACCATCAAGCATCCACTGCATCTTGCCAAACATATAATCAAGCGTGATGAAGCTATCGGATAGCGCCACGCGTTCGGCGCCGGAATGCGAGATATCGCGTTCAAACCACAGCGCCACATCATCAAGGCCCACCTGGGCGTTCGCTTTCACGACGCGCGCCAGGCCGCAGACGCGTTCTGCCGTGATGGGATTGCGCTTGTGTGGCATGGCCGAAGAACCCTTCTGCCCCTTGGCAAAGGGCTCTTCGGCTTCGATCACATCGGATTGCTGCAGCAGGCGCACCTGCAGCGCGATGGATTCCAGCGTGGCCGCGCACACGGCCAGCGCCGTGAACACCTGCGCGTGGCGATCGCGCGCCAGCACCTGCGTCGAAAGCGGATCGGGGCTAAGCCCCAACTTTTCGCATACATACTGTTCAACGAAGGGGTCGATGCTGGAATACGTGCCCACCGCCCCCGAAATCGCACCCGTTGCCGCCACTTCGCGCGCCTGTTGCAAGCGCGTCTGCGCGCGCTTGAGCGCCCAGGCCCACGAACCGAACTTCATGCCAAAGGTCATGGGTTCTGCGTGGATGCCATGGGTGCGCCCCACGCACAGCACATTTTGGAATTCAAAGGCGCGTCGCTTGCAGGTTTCGCCCAGCGCCACCACATCTTCCAAAATGAGGTCGATGGCCTGGGTGATCTGATAGCTTAGCGCGGTATCTCCCAAATCCGAAGAGGTCATGCCGTAGTGAACCCAACGCGAAGGGGGCTCTTCACCTGCGGGTACGTCGGCGTCTATATATTCCGCCATGCTGGTGGTAAACGCGATAACATCGTGATTGGTCACCTTTTCGATTTCGTCGATACGCGCGACGGTGAAATCGGCGTGGTCACGAATCCACTGGGCTTCCTGCTTGGTGATGCCTGATTTTCCCAGTTCAGCCTGGGCTTCGCAGGCCAGCACCTCGATTTCCTTCCAGATGGAAAACTTGTTCTGCATTTCCCAGATGGCCCCCATCTTAGGGCGCGTGTAGCGATCGATCATCGGTGTGTCTCCTTGTTCGTAGTTTGGTGGCGGATGGGATTGAATCGCATTGTTGCTGATGGTGCGGTTGGTGCAGGGCTAGAGTGCCTTGAAAACCGCACGCACGCTGTCGAGCATAGAGGAATCCGAGGCGACGATGGCGGTGTTGCCGGGCACCATCATCGTTTGCGAGCTCACCACTTCCACATCATCCTTGGTAGAAATAGCCACGAGCATTGCGCCTTCGGGCATAACAACTTCGTGGGCCAACATGCCGTTCGCGTTGTCGTGGTAGCGCATTTTCGGCACCTTTATTTCGGAAAGAGCCACGTTGCCGTGCGTCAGCGACGACACCACGCTGATGGATCCCAGCATGGCTTCCTCTTCGATAAGTTTAGCGATAAGCGTCGTGGAAGACACGCATTCGATGCCGACCTCACGGAAGATGCGCAGGTTTTTGGGGCTGTTCACGCGCGCGATGCAACGCGGCACATTGAACACGCGTTGCGCAATTTCGCACGAGACCAGATTGTCATCATCTTGCCCCGTTGTGGCCACAAATACATCTGCCTTGCGAATACCCGCATCTTCCTGGTAGCGCGAATTGCAGCCGTCGCCACAAATAACCATGTAGCGGCCGCTTAATTCGACGGAAAGGCGGTCGGCGGTCGTCAGGTCTTCTTCGATGATAGCCACATCGTTATCGCTGTCCAGAAGCGTGCTGGCCAGGTATTCTCCGATTTTTCCGCCACCGGCGATTACGATATACATAAAGACACCCCTAATCCTGCATATATTTCGAGAACGATGTAATCAAGTCGTGGCGCACGCAAGCCAGCACGGTGTCGC
This sequence comes from Raoultibacter sp., assembly GCA_036640375.1. Classification (GTDB taxonomy): domain Bacteria; phylum Actinomycetota; class Coriobacteriia; order Coriobacteriales; family Eggerthellaceae; genus JAVWGW01. Next base: position 6,916 of record JAVWGW010000068.1, read on the forward strand.
CGTGATACAGGATGCTTTCGCTGGTGGGAATAGAGCTGGCCGAACCGTCCGCGCGCTCAAAGGCCGCAATGCGAATATCGTGCGTGCGTTCAAGATCGGCCACGCGGATCGTTCTTTTTTCCACCGGATTAAGGTTGAGGGAAAACCGCAACACTTCAAATTCGCCAAATGAATCCAAATGGCTACCGTGCCCCGCCATAATCTTGGAAAATACATCTTCGGCAACCAGCGAGGTGCCGCACACATAATCAAGCCCCAGCTGCATATAGGCGCGTTCGTGGCCAGGATTGTACAGGCGCGCAATAACGTGCGGCACGCCAAAAAGACGGCTGGCAACTTCTGCCACCATCAGGTTCGTGTTGTCCAACTGCGTGACGGCGGCGACAACATCGCACTCTTCAACACCGGCCTTCAGCAGCGTTTCTTCATCAAAGCCAACGCCTTGCAGCGTCGAACCGTTGAAATCGCGCCCCAGATTAATGAACGCTTCGGCGCGCCGATCAATAACGCATACATTGCTGTCGTTTTCGGAAAGCATGCTGGCCAACTGCGACCCCACGCGTCCGCACCCAACGACGATAACATTGCTCATAAAATTCCTTTCTCACATGCATGAAGTATAACGCAAGCCCACCCAAGTCGTGGCCAAAAATCACCTAAAGATAGTGCTGCTAAACCTTAGAAACGTGCAATTTGGCTATTTCTGAAACCTTAAAAACGTGCAATTTTACCCTGTTGTAAACCTTATAAATGTGCAAATAGTGCTATACTTCGCTAGGGAAGCGATACAACAACCGAAGGGCAAGCGCTATGTTTAACAGAAAAGCATATGACAAGCTTCTCGCATGGAAAAAAACGAGCAAGGGCACAAGTGCAATGCTTGTCGAAGGGGCAAGGCGCGTCGGGAAATCGACCGTCGCTGAAGAGTTTGCGAAAAATGAATACGAATCATACGTGCTTGTTGATTTCACAAAGGTAGCAAAAGAGTTCAAGCAAACACTGCTCGATACAAGAAACGACTTAGATAGTTTCTTTCTCTACTTGTCG
>JAVWGW010000069.1:0-7915 GCA_036640375.1 Raoultibacter sp.
AAAGAAGTTACCATGGCATTCCCTTATCAAGGAGTTTTAAGAAATGACTGAAGCAAGCACACAACTAAGCGCCGCGGGGCGCGCGCTTCCCCCTAGCTGGAAATCGATTATCGCCTTTATCTGGGCAGGACAAGCGGCATCCATCTTAACCAGCTATGCCGCGGGATACGCCGCCATATGGTATCTGACCGAAACCACCGGGTCGGCGCTGATGTTGGCCATCGCCTCCATCATGGCCTTTTTGCCGCAGGGAATACTGAGCCCCTTTGGCGGTGTCATCGCCGACAAATTCAATCGCAAGCACGTGATGATCCTTGCCGACATGAGCGTTGGTCTTGTATCGTTGGCGTTGGGTATCATTATCTTGATGGGTCAGGCTTCCGTTGCGCTAATCATGATCATGATTGCTGCGCGCAGTGTCGGGCAAGCCTTTCACACACCCGCCATGACCGCCACCATGCCCCTGCTGGTGCCCGAAAAACACCTGGTGCGCATCAATTCACTTGACCAGGCGCTCATGAGCATTGCAGGCATCGGCGGCCCTGCCTTGGGTATTTTCCTCTATACCACCTTCGGCTTCCAAACGGTGCTGTTTTTGGATTTCGGCGGCGCCCTTATTGCCTGCCTGGGTCTGGCTGCGGCCACCATTCCGCTTATCCACGATGCCACGATGGATGATCAGCATGTTTTCGCCAACATGCGCGATGGTTGGCATGTTATCAAACATGATCGCGGCATGCTTTACCTGCTTATTTTTTGCATGTTCGGCATCATGGTGTTTGCCCCCTTGGGTGCACTGTTTCCCCTGATGACCTTTGAGCACTTCGCGGGAGATGGCTACATGGCATCCCTTACCGAAGCGGCTTTTGGTGCGGGCATGTTAGCCGGATCAGCGGCACTGATGGTGTGGGGCGGGGGCAAGCGGCTGGCCTTGCTGGTGGTGCTTTCGGCTATCGGCTGCGGCATCACCATTTTGGTCTGCGGTTTGCTGAGCCCCACTATGTTTCCCGCATTTGTGGTGCTGTCATTTCTGATGGCCGTCGCCGGAGCGTTTTTCAACGGCCCGCTTATGTCGCTGCTACAAAAACGCACGCCCGCCGAAAAAATGGGCCGTGTGCTGGGCATCTATACCGCAGTGATGGGGCTGGCTTCCCCCTTGGGCCTTGCCATCAGCGGCGTATGCGCCGAATACACCGGCGTGGCGCTGTGGTTTGTGATAGGCGGCGCTCTTATGACGGCCTTTTCGCTTATCCCCTACCTGATGCCCGCCGTGCGCAACCTGGACAAAAGCTAACGCTTCTTGCGCACCCCAAACCCGCTGCCTTTGCGCGAGCTTTTCTTAAGGCCTTTGAGCGCTTCATCTTCTGAGGTGCCTTCAAACTGGGAGCGCAACTTTACCGCCTGATCGCGCAGGCGTGCCGCCTCTTCAAAATCCATGCCGCGGGAAGCGGCGGCCATGTCTTCTTCCATCGAAGCAATAATGCGCAGCACCTCTTCGCGGGAAAGTGCTGCGAGTTCTTTATTCACCTGATCAGCTGTGGTATTGCCCGCTTCGCTTTCGATGTAATCCATGATGTCGTTTATGGCTTTGCGGATGGTTTGCGGTTCGATGCCGTGTTCGGTGTTGTAAGCTTCTTGCACCTTGCGGCGGCGACGGGTTTCTTCGATAGCCAGGTTCATCGAACGCGTAATTTTATCGGCATACATAATAACCTCGCCCGACACGTTGCGCGCGGCGCGGCCGATAGTCTGAATAAGCGAGCGATGGTTGCGCAAAAACCCTTCCTTGTCAGCATCGAGAATGGCCACCAGCGACACTTCCGGCAAATCCAGGCCTTCGCGCAGCAGATTGATGCCCACCAGCACATCAAACTTACCTTGGCGCAGTTCACGCAATATTTCCACGCGCTGGAGCGTCACGATATCAGAATGCATGTAGCGCGCCCGAATGCCCTGATCAAGCAGGTGATCGGTCAAATCTTCCGCCATCTTTTTCGTGAGCGTGGTAATCAACACGCGTTCATCACGCGCGGCGCGTACCCGCGCTTCATCAATGATGTCATCGATCTGACTTGCGGTGGGACGCACCACTATTTCAGGGTCAAGCAAGCCCGTGGGGCGAATAATCTGTTGCACGTTGCGCTGGCTGACCTTTTCTTCATAATCGCCCGGCGTGGCCGAAACGTAGATGAACTGTGGCACGCGCTCTTCAAATTCGTCGAAGCGCAAGGGGCGGTTATCCAAACACGACGGCAAACGAAAACCGTGTTCTGTTAGGGTTATCTTGCGGCTGCGGTCGCCTTCGTGCATACCGCGAATTTGTGGCACCGTCACATGGCTTTCGTCGATGATGCACAAGAAATCTTTCGGGAAGTAATCAAGCAGCGTATAGGCGGGTTCGCCGGGGTTGCGCCCATCAAGATGGCGCGAATAGTTTTCGATACCGGAACAAAAACCCATCGTTTCCATCATTTCCAGGTCATAGGAAACGCGCATTTCCAGGCGCTGCGCTTCAAGAAGCTTACCTTCCGACCGAAACTGTTGCAGGCGCGTCTGTAATTCTTCGCGCACGGTAAGCAGGGCATGATCCAGCTTCGGCCGCGCGGTCACATAGTGCGATGCCGGCCAGATGGGCAGGGCTTCATACGCGTTGATCACTTCACCTGTCACGTTATCTATTTCGGTGATACTCTCGATTTCGTCGCCGAAAAACTCCAGGCGCACCGGGTTATCCGCATAGGGAGGAAACACATCAAGCGCATCGCCGCGCACGCGGAAGGTGCCGCGCTTGAGTTCGTAATCGTTGCGATCATATTGAATGTCGATCAGCTGATGGATAACATCGTCGCGCTCGGCCGCTTTTTCCTTGTCGATAAAAACCGCCATGCCCGCATAATCCATCGGCGACCCGATGCCATAAATGCACGACACGCTGGCAACCACGATGCAATCCCGCCGCGAAAGCAAAGAAGCCGTCGCCGCATGGCGTAGCTTTTCAACCTCTTCGTTGATGGAAGCATCCTTTTCAATGAAGGTATCCGTTGTGGGCACGTAGGCTTCCGGCTGATAATAATCGTAGTACGAAACGAAATACACGACCGCATTATGGGGAAAGAAATCTTTGAGTTCGGAAGCCAACTGGGCAGCGAGCGTTTTATTGGGCGCCATAACCAGCGTGGGCTTTTGCACCGCTTCAATGGTTTTAGCAATGGTGAAAGTTTTGCCCGAACCTGTCACACCCAGCAGCGTTTGATAGCGCAAGTTTTCCTGCACGCCCTGCACAAGCGCTTGAATGGCCTGCGGCTGATCGCCCGCCGGCTCGTAGGGCGACACCACGGCAAATGGAGCTGAAGCAAGCCGCCCATCAGGCAACTTACCTTCCATGGATACCCCATCCAAACTGCGTAAATGAGTCACAATAATCCTCCATCCACCGCGCTAAGATTTCGTCAGATCGTTTAGCCTATCACAGATTGCGCCCCATGAACAGATGTTCGGTTTTTTCCACAGAAATGCGCGGGGGTATTTCCCCACCCCGCGCAGGTGTAGGCCGTATCTTTCTTTAGGCGGAATACTCTTTCCACCAGGCAATCACTTTTTGGCGCAACTCTTCCTGCGTGCCGTCGTTGTTAAAGGTTACATCGGCCGCTTCGATGCGTTCGGCATCGGTTATTTGCTGGGCGATGCGGTTGCGCACATCGGCTTCATCCCACCCGGCAGCAACGGCGCGCGCAATGCGCATATCAAGCGGGGTCAGAATAGCAACGATGCAGTCGGCCGTATGCGCCAAGGAATCTTGCTTGCCGCGAAACGCCGAAAACTCAATGACCGCAGCCTCGTGGTCGCGCGCAAGCGCATCGAGCTGATCGGCAAAGCTCTCTTCTATGCGCGGCATAGAAATGCTGTTGAGGCGGCGCGTTTGCGTTTCATCAACAAAGGCTTTCTGAGCCAAAACCGCGCGGATGATTTCGCCGTTTTCATCAAAAATTTCGGCGCCAAAGGCTTCAACCAAATCCTGTTTGACCGTTTCCATTGCCAGCACATCGTGGCCGACTTTATCCAAATCGATGACGGGCAAGCCTTGATCGGCCAGTGCGCCCACCGCTGTCGACTTACCGCAACCCATGCCGCCGATAACGAAAATCTTTTTCATACCCGCTTCGCCTCCTTGATACAAGTGCTGCGCGCAGCAGCTTTTTGCTTCCCCTATCATACCTTGTTTCACGCCTTATGAGGCGCGACAAACCGCAGTGATTACCCCGCCACCCCAAACGGTGGCACCTTCATAGAAAACAGCAAACTGCCCCGGTGCCGTTGTGGGCTGGGGGCTGCGCAGTGAAACACGCAGCGTCCGTGGCCCGGCAGGCTCAATAACGCAGGCAACACTGCGACTGCGATAGCGCAGCTTGCACATGCATTCGCGGGCACCTTCCCCATCGGCAAAGGCTTGCCAATTTACCTGCTGCACCATAAGGGTATCGATAAAAGTTTCTTCCTGAAAGCCCACAACCAGTTCGTTGGCGTGCGGGCGCTTTTCGATCACATAATAAGGTTGCGCAGCCGCAACACCGATACCCTTGCGCTGCCCCACCGTATAGCGCGCAAGGCCCGCGTGTTGCCCCACCACAGCACCGGCCTGCGTCACAATGTTTCCCGGCGCCCCGACCACGCCGCGCGCGGCCAAAAAATCGGTGTAATCGCCGGAAACGAAACAAATATCTTGGCTTTCAGGTTTTTCAGCAACGGGCAATCCCAGATCGGCCGCATGTATGCGCACGTCGGCCTTCGTGGTGCCCCCCAAGGGAAGCACCAAACGCGCAAGCTGCTGCTGTTCAAGCATCGCAAGCATGTAACTTTGATCTTTGCTTTCATCAAGCGCCGTTTTCACCACGAAGCGCCCGTTGGATGAAAGCTGCGCGATGCGCGCATAATGCCCGGTGGCAACCGCATCGTAGCCTCGTTCATCGGCCACAGCAATAAGCTCGGGAATCTTGCAAAAACGGTTGCACTGCACGCACGGGCTCGGGGTAAGGCCGGCCGCATAATCGCTGACAAAAGGATCGACCACGCAGGAAGAAAACACCCCCGTGCAATCCCGTATCACATGTTCAATCCCTAGCAGCTTGCACACTGCCGCGGCATCCAAAGCGGCCGCCCGGGCTTCCTTGGTGGGAAGAAAAAGGCAGGTCACACCTAGTACCTGATGGCCAGCAGCCAGCAGCAAGGCAGCCGATGTTGCGCTATCAACCCCGCCGCTCATACCTAAGACTATGCGTTTTGTTTTATTCATTGCGCCAGTATAACCTGTGCCACTCTATCGCACATACCTTTCAAAAAACCGACACTCAATTCCTCATTCTCTGACCGTTTTCTTGCACGCGCTATCTCTACCAACTGCTATCATATATAGATACACCCCATGAGGTGCTTAACCCTTCAAAGCCAGGAAGCACGCCGACAATGCCACGCCCAAAATCGCGCTACATCCCTTCTTTAGACGGCTTGCGAGCCCTTGCCGTCTTGGCAGTTATCCTCTACCACACAAACGCGCAATGGGCGCCCGGCGGGCTTTTGGGTGTGACGGTCTTTTTCGTGCTTTCCGGCTATCTGATTACCGGGCTTTTGATAACGGAGTGGAAAACCACCAAGAAAATCGACCTGAAGAATTTCTGGCTACGCCGAGCGCGCCGCCTGGTGCCCGCCATCGTGTTTTTGCTGGTGTGCATTATCGCGCTTACCACGCTTTTCAACCATCCCTTGCTAACGAAAATGCGCCCCGATATTGTGCCGTCGCTTTTTTTCTACAGCAACTGGCACTACATCTTTAGCAACCTTTCCTATTTTGATGCCCTGGGCGCCCCTTCCCCTTTAACGCATTTTTGGTCGCTGGCCATAGAAGAGCAGTTCTATCTTGTCTGGCCGCTGATAATGCTGGGTCTTTTCAAAGCGCACACCACCAAAAAGGGTTTTTGCCGCATCATCGTTGTGCTTGCCGCGGCATCGGCGCTGGCCATGGCGTTGCTTTTTGACCCCGCAGCCGACCCGAGCCGTGTCTATTACGGTACCGATACCCGCGCTTTTTCGTTGCTGATTGGTGCTTGGCTGGCTTTCGTTTGGCCCAGCAGCCAGTTCAATGAACACACCGGGGAAACCCTGCCGCGCACCACGCTTATCGCGCTTGATGGCTGCGGCATCGCGGCGCTTGCGGGCTTGCTTGCTCTTATGGCCTTCTCCAACGGATTTTCGCCGTTTCTGTATCGCGGCGGCATCCTTCTTGCCTCGCTTTTAACGGCGGTGATTATCGCTGTGGCCGTTCACCCGCGCAGTCTGCTGGCACAAGGTTTCGCCGCGCGCCCCCTGGTATGGATTGGGCAAAGATCCTATGGCCTCTACCTGTGGCATTACCCGCTGCTGCTTTTGATGAACCCGCTCAATTATACCGGGGAAATAAACCCGCTGGTTTGCCTTGTGCAGTTTGGCATCATCGTAGCCTGTGCGGCGTTTTCCTATCGCTTCATCGAAAACCCCGTGCGCCATGGCGCCATCGGTGCCTTCATCAAAGGGGTGCGCGCGCACAGCATCGCGCTGCCCCTTTATGCGCGGCAACGCGCGCTGCCCCTTGCCGGCGGCTGCCTGCTTGCGGCTCTTGCCGTAGGTGGCCTCATTTTTGTGCCGCCCACTTCGGCCGTTAGCAACACTGAAACCCTGAAACAAGAAAGCAGCGCCACTCAAAACGTCACCCCGCAAACACCACCGCCCATACCGCCACAGGCAGCGAACACCTACGATATTCTTTTGATAGGTGATTCCGTTTCGCTGGGCGCGGCACCCAGTTTCGAGGCAGCTTTCCCTGGCGGGGTTATTGATTCTGCCGTCAGCCGCCAGCTTTCCGAAGGCCCGCTGATATACGACTATTACAAGCAGGCCGGTGTCGTGGGCAAGGTAGTTGTCTTTGCTTTGGGCACCAATGGACCGGCAAGCGACGAAAGTCTTGACGAATTACTAGCTGCTGTGGGCCAAGACAAATCCATCTACCTTGTGAACACCCGCTGCCCCGAACCCTGGGAAGCCACAAGCAACGAAGCGCTGGCACGGGCAGCCGAGCGCTACAGCAACGTCACCCTTATCGATTGGTTTGCGCTCAGCGCCAACCACGATGATTGGTTTGATGGTGATGGCACCCACCTAACCCAGGATGCAGCCGCCCTCTATACCGACATGATTGCGCAGGCCACCGCACACGATAGGCAGGTCGAACAGGAAGAAAAAGCTACGGCCGAAGCGGCCAGGCAAGAAGCGCTGGCAACCGCCGCTTTAGCTGAGCAGGCGCAACAAGCCCTTGATCAGGAAGAATAAGGGACAAAAAAGGCTCCCCGAAGGGAGCCTTTTTACCTGTGCGAGTTTGAAAAACTATTCAGCAGCTTGTGGTGCCGCAGCTTCTTCCACAACAGCTTCCGGCTCAACGGCAGTTTCAGCCTCGGCAGCTTCCGGTGCCACAGCGGCCTGCTCTTCGGGCTTTTCAGCCTTCTTCTTAGCCGGACGCTCTTCAACGATGACGGTTTCATCGATGGGGATTTCAAAGCCCAGCTCTTCGGCAGCAGCCTTCATGGACAAGGAAATACGACGACGCTCGGGGTTGATTTCCATGACCTTGACCTTCACTTCGTCGCCCACATGCACAACCTGTGCCGGGGAATCGATGTGCTTCAAAGACATTTCGGAAATGTGCACCAGGCCTTCAACGTTGTCACCGAGTTCGATGAATGCGCCGAAGGGAACAATCTTGGTGACCTTGCCATCAACGATGGTGCCGATCGGGTAGTTTTCGACAAGCTTAATCCACGGATCTTCCGTGGTCTGCTTAAGGCCGAGGGAAATACGCTCACGCTGCAAATCGACATCGAGCACTTCGACT
>JAVWGW010000070.1:0-7841 GCA_036640375.1 Raoultibacter sp.
TTCGCCCCGCGATCGATCATGTAATCGCCAATCAGTGCCCGAATACCTTCTGTCGCAAAATAGACGGTGTGAATTTTATCCGAAGGCACGCCGTCTAAGGCATCACGCAAAACATCCGGCGTAATGCCTAGCGCCTCATCAAATGTTTTGCCCTCAAGCATCGTGCAAATGGCCGATGCACACGCCGTCATCGCCAGGCATCCCCGCGATTTGAAGCCCACGTGCCCAAAGGTTTCCGTTTCCGGATCAATAACGGCGAACAGGCGCAACGCCACTTCCCCGCGCTTCGATTTGCCCACCATGCACTGTGCGTTGAAGCCTTCCGGCGCGCCGCTGTTCCTGAAATTGGCCACGATACCCAGCAGCGTTTCGGAATAGCCCACCACGCCTTGCTCCACTTCGTTTTGATACACGTCGGCCGTGCGGATAACCGCGCGATCGGCAATATCCTTATATACGTTGCGTCCCTCACCCATGCAAATTCCTCCTACATATTCATTTGACGTTCGACCGAAGCCCACTCAGCCAAAGACTGTGCGTAGGCGCGGCTCATGTACGTCGTCGAAAAATAATAGACTTCATCGTTAGAAGCGCTCACTGTTTCTATATCGGGAAAATCGCCCGATTCCTCGATAATCTTCCACGCTGCCGCAATCTGCGCATCATCCATATTAAAGGGCGGGTTATACAGCGATTCAGCGGGCATCGGCCGTGGGTACACGCGCGATTCTTCCCGCGCACAATCGACCAGCGAAACAACGGCGTTATCTTCGTGCGCCAAATACGACCAGTGCGCATAGTTATCGGTCATGTACTCGCGCGAATACAAATAATAGCTGTGCTGACCTTGCAAAACCGCAATGCCCAAGGCGCGGATAGGGGCGTTTTGCTCAGGCTCTTGTTCCTCGTCTTCCACAAACATCGGCTCGCCATCCACAATCATGACCTTCCCGCTTTTGGAAAAAACCGGCGTATCGGCGGCAAAAACGTCCGCTTCTTGCTCGGTCGTCGGGTCATCGGGCGCCGCTTCGGGTGCCCCCGCGTCCCAACAAGCTGCCTCATCGACTGCCACTTCACCGCTTTCTGCCTGGTCATCCACCGTTTCGTCCACACCCGCAGCCTCGGCCTCAGCTTCCGTCGGCACAACCTGCGGCGGCAGCGCCACGCCTACAGCACGCGTGGCGCTGCGAAACACCGGCTTTTCAACCGCGGGCGCACTTGCGGCAGCCTCGGCTTCCTGGGCCAGAAAATCTTCCAAATATTCGTAGACAAACATCTCGAAATCATCCGCCGTCATATGATCGGGCACCAACCCGATTTCCGCCCAGCGGGTCGGCTGAACCAAGGTGCTGTCTGCAGAACACGCACGTACATCATCACATACCGCAACAAGCGCACGATGTTCGGCCGCCGCTTCAGCCTGCGCCCGCGCAGCTGCCTGCTGTTCCGGGGAAATTTCCTCCGCCACATTTTCTTCTTCCACAACAATCCCCCTCGCATTTTTAGGTGGTGCCCATCTTGCCCGACGCACGTATAAACGCATCCCCTCTTTCGGGGTAAATGCCGCACGCGCGCCCCTTTTCACACACAATGATACCCCGCGCTGCCTTCTTCTCCCTTCAAGAAAGGCGCTGCGCTGCCGCCGGACACCTTTTTTTGTTAAAACGGCACCATGCCAGCCAAAAGCGGATACAATAGGTCATAGTTAAAAAAGGGGGTCGGGAGGGTTTCTTTTTTTCGTGAACCATGGGAAAATCAGTGACCGTGCTTTGCCGACAACGCACGACAAGGGGGACTCTTTGGCTTCACCGTCACCAGCCAGTGCCACCGAGCAGGAAAAAAACCCGTCACGCAAGCAATGTGCCAACTATCTTGCGACATACCGACCGTTGTGGCCTTGCATCCTTGGCCTAACCGCTGCGCGCGCCGGTTTGATTGTGGCCAGCTATGGAAGTTATAAGCTGACCGACGAAGGCATCTTTACCGATGGCAGTATGCTCATCACCCTGGCCATTTTGGGGCTTTTCCTTCTGGTGATTGTCGCCCAAAACGATTGTCTTACCAAGCGGCGCGTCAATCGCATTATGCGCGCCTGTGTCACGGCAGAAGTCGCGACGCTTTTTGTGTTGTCCGCCATGAACTTTGCGGGCTATTACAACGATGGCCTGCGCTTTGGCTTAAGCGTCCTTGTTACTCTCACCGCTTCAGGGGCTATATTTTACTGGCTGCGGCGGGCGCGAGGGGCGAGCACATCAACAGCGGCCGTTTTCGTGTTTGCGGCGCTTTTTTTCAGCGAAATCGAGGTGTACGCCTGCTCGCTTTTGCCCAACGGCGCCAGTAATTTGGTTGCCGGAGTACTGGTCTTGCTGCAATTCCCCTGCATGATTTGGGCCCGCAAACAAACGCAACCGTTCGAAATGAAATCGCCCACGCAGGAAAACGATTATTTCGGGTTTGCCAAAACGATGCTTTCCAACAAGATGTTTCTTACCGCCACCGCCGTGGGCATCGGCTTTATATCCATCGTTATCGGCCTTTTACGTGGCTACCCCAACGGGTCGGCCATCGCATTTACACCCTTTACGCGCGCAGCTTACGGGCTACTTACCATGAGTATCTGCGTGGTGCTTGTGGCCAATATGCTGCGCGGAAAACACAACGCCATGACCACCGGCATCTGGGTTCTCATGCAAGCACTGGCCTGCATGGCGCTCATTTTATATGCGGCCTTGCCGAACAACTTGGAATACGGTGCCGTTTTCACCACGACGCTCAACGCCGTTATGGTGGCCTTCACCTGGTATATCGTTATCGCCTTTATGAGCTACGGCTGGCGCTGCCCTTACTACTATGCCATCACGGGGTGGATTGTGTGGCTGGGGGCGCGCTCGGTTGCCCGCGTGGCGCTCATGGAAGCGTATCCTTTAAGCGCCAACGACCTTTTGATGAACGCCATTATTGCCGGGTTGCTTATCGTTTCGACACAGGTGGTGTTCGTGCAGTTCATCGGCATTGCCAAGCGCGGGCAAGAGGAAGCAGAAGATGCCGCCGCCACAAAGAAGACGGCGCTGCAAAAAATGATGGGACTTGATGGCAACGAAAACCTTGCGGGGGTGCGCCAAGCCTCCATGCAGCACAATGCCGAAGAAATGGGAAAACAATTCCTGCTTTCCGAACGCGAAATAGAGGTGCTTGCCCTCTACGCGCTGGGCTTCACGCAGCAGCGCGTGGCCGATGAACTCTACATCACAGCAGGCACCGCGCACGCGCACATAAAGCGCATCTATTCGAAAACAGGCCTACATTCCCGCCAAGAAATCATCGATTACCTGCAGCAATACACATCATAGCGCAGGGCGCAAAACAGCGCTGCACCGCCTTAGCCGCGCGCCCACTTACGCGCAATCTAGCGATACTGCGCAGCTAAGGCGGCAAAGGCACCCAGCGATCCCGTGATCGTTTCAGGGCTGACGCAATAGCCGATGCGCACCCAGCCGCTCACGCCAAAGCTATCCGAGGGCACTATCAACAGCTCGTGGCCTTTGGCGGCTTCAGCAAACGCCACAGCATCGGGTTCCAAGGCACGCATCCACAGGTAAAACGCCCCTTGCGGCTCGATGTATTCATAGCCCAGTGCCGCCAACCCCTCACAGAGCAACCTGCGGTTTTCCGCATAGGCAGCCACGCTGCACTCCACATCAACACAGCGCTCAATCACCTGCTGAAACAGCACGGGCGCGCACACAAAACCCAGCACCCGCGCCGCGCCGGCAACGGCGGCCATGATCTGCGGCGCATCGGGGGCAGCTGGCGGCACCAAAATGTAGCCGATACGTTCGCCCGGAAGCGAAAGCGATTTTGAATAGGAATAGCACACAAGTGTGGCGGCATAGAGCGCGGGCACCCACGGCACTTCAACGCCGTCGTAGACAATTTCGCGATAAGGCTCATCGGAAATAAGGTAGATGGGATGGCCGTAAAGCGCGCTGCGCTCTTCGAGTAACCGAGCCAAAGCCATCAGCGTTTCGTAAGAATACACCACGCCCACCGGATTGTTGGGGGAATCGATGATGATACCCCGGGTTTGAGAAGTGATAGCGGCGGCCACAGCAGCGAGGTCTAGCTGGAAAGTATCGGCACACGCGGGCACTTCGATGCAGCGCGCGTGGGCATGCTGTATCCACACCTTGTATTCGGGAAAGTAAGGGGCTATCACGATAAATTCATCGGCAGGGTTTGCCAGCGCCGTTAAAACTATGTTGATCGAAGCCGCAGCGCCGCAGGTCATATACACATCTTGCGCCTTATAAGACGCGGCAAACCGACGGTTGAGCGAAGCAGCAATAGCGCTGCGCACCCCCGGGGTTCCCGCCGCCGGGCTGTAGCCATGCAGCGCCGGAGTTGTTGACCCCACCAAATCCACAATGGCAGCGCGCACCGCATCGGGGGCGGGCACACTGGGGTTTCCCAAGCTGAAATCGAACACATTTTCAGCACCGATCTGCGCCTTGCGCGCCAACCCGTAGGCAAACAACTCACGGATTGCTGAAGGCTCGCTTCCCCAGTGATACATCTCTTCGTTAACCATACCCCCACCTTTACTTGCCCGTTTTGCTGCCTATTGTAGCGCGTTGCCGCCACCGTTAGAAGATGACTCTTCAAGCTTGCACATCAGTTCAGCCCGATTGTGCCGACCACAAATTCTCCCTGCAAAATTGGTGCAATAAAAAATACCCCTTGGGGTATTTTTATTGCGACACCTTTTATGTTGCACGGCTAAGCGCGGTGTGTGTTAGCCCAGTTTTTGCGCAGCAGAAACCGCCTGCACCGCTTCGTCCAAAAGGGATTGCGCCGTCTCGAACACATCGTAGCCTTCCGAAATTGCCTTAACGGCAGCGCCGTCGACAATTGCCGTTACCATCTGCGGCGATAACCCAGGAAGATTCGCCTGATCCAAAATGGCCTGCAGTGCGATGTCAAGGCGGCGGCGACCGCGCTGATAGGCTTGCGTTACCACAAGGGATTCAGCGGCATCGATCAGCTGGGCGTAGTGCGCTGCCGGCACCGTTTTATCCTCGGGCAAACAGGCACGCAAAAGCAAGTCGACGCACTTTTCTCGGCACTCATCGGCCGACATCGTTTCGGCTTCGCTGGCAGCCTTTTCGGCACGCTGAGCCCATAGCGCGATGTTGTGCTGAGCCGCCTCATAAAGAAGGTCGCCAATCGATTCAAAGTAATAACCAACCGAAGAAGACGATGCCCCCGCCCATTCCGCGACGCGGCGGTAGGTGACAGCACCGGGCCCCTGCGCGCGCAAAATGGCAGCTGCGGCAACCACAAGCGATGCTCGTGTAATCTGAGCCTTTATCGATTTAGGTGTTTTTGTTGCTTTATCCATAACATATCATCAACCAATTCTTGACCGTTTCATGAATGACGCGTTTAAAAAAGGGCGCAGACTCGCAAGTAGTAGCTGCAAAAACTGCAACAAACAGACAAGTCAGCCAACGCCCTTAGATAAGCGATGTGTGAAGATGCCTGACGCGAACGCTAGACGTCAGCCAATTCTTTCCCCGTGTGCTCATGAGACAATATCATGGCAACTAGGGCGATGCAAGAAACTCCAACCATATACCACGCGGGTGCCAAACCTGACCCCGTAGCGCTGATAAGCGCCGTGGCAATAAACGGTGCCGTACCGCCAAAGAGCGCGTTGGCCATGTTAAAGCTAAGCGCAAAGCCAGAATAACGCACTTCAGTGGGGAAGGTTTCGGTTAAATAGCTTGAAAGCGTACCGTCGTTCACGGTCAAGATTGCGCATAATACCAGCTCGACAATAAGTACGGTGAAGAAATCTCCCGTATTGAGCAGCATGAAAGCCGGAACCGTAAAGATAATGAATGAAACGCAGGCCGTTATCATCATCCGCTTGCGCCCAAACTTGTCTGACAGGTGCCCCATACCAAAAATGAAGGCCACATAGGCAACCAGGCAGATGGTGGTAATCATCGTCGATTGCGTATGATCCATCTTTACCACTTCAAAAAGATAGGTGGGCAGATAGGTAAGCACCGTGTAGAATCCTACGGCATTAAGCATGGCGGCACCGAAGCTGATAATCAATTCGCGCATATGGTTTTTGATCAGATCGCGAATGGGATGCGGTGCTTCGTCAGCTTTCGCAACCACTTTGTGCATCGCCTTATAGGTGGGCGAATCTTCCAAACGGGTACGAATGTAGTGCGCAACCAAGCCCAGCGGGCCGGCCAGTAAAAACGGAATGCGCCAGCCCCAGGCTTCAACAGCGCCGGGATCAAGCAGGCCATACATGGCCGTGGCAAACATCGAACCCACCAACAGGCCGACGGCCGTAGAAGCCGGAACGATAGAACAGTACACACCGCGCTTGTTGGCCGGTGCATATTCCGCCAAAAACGTTGCCGCGCCAGCATATTCGCCGGAAGCCGAAAAACCCTGCACCATACGCAGCACCAGCAGCAAAATAGGAGCAAGCAAGCCAATGGCACCATAGCCAGGCAAAAGACCAATCAAAAACGTTGCGCCCGTCATAAGGAAGATGGAAGTGGAAAGCGCCCACTTGCGACCTTTTTTGTCGCCCAAGCTTCCCCAGAAAATTGCGCCGATGGGGCGCAGCAAAAATGAAATAGCAAACACACCAAACGTTTGCATCAAAGCAACAGCGGGGTCTTCGGTGGGAAAGAAAACCTTTGCGATGATAACCGCAAAATAGCTGTAGGTTGCATAATCGAACCATTCAATGAAGTTGCCGAGAAAAGAAGAGAGCGCGACCTTTTTGATCACCTTGCTGGTATCGGCAGACATCGTTGCGTTAGCACTCATGATAGTCCCCTAAGAATGATGCGGATTCGCCCGTAATAGCTGCACTGCGATGTGCAAGCGAACATCCGCGAAGACAGTGTGGCTTCCCACGCTTTCAAACGGATAAAGCAATGCCTTAACCCTTTTAGTGTAATACAAATCAGGCAACAAGAGCGATAGTGTTACCTACCGCTCTGTCACTTTATTCGATCACACTCAAAGAGGAAACGCCCTTCATAGCACTTTATCCTACAGGGAATCCGTCTTCAATTTACCTTACGCCTTATCTGATTCAGAAAGTTCTCCAGAAATTTTACCCTCAAGCGTCGCATCCTTTTTCTTCTTTCCCAACATGGGAGCGAAGATAGGTGCGAAGCCTGCAACAACAATCAGGAAGCCACCGAGCAAGCTGGTGATGCCTGTCCAGTCAAGACCCTGCGCCGTCATAATGGCCAGTTCACCAAAGACCATGAAGCTGACGAATACGGCAACCACGCACTCCCAGTAGGAAATCGTGGAGTATTCCACAGCCGGCAGATTGCGCCCGGCGATAACCAGGAAGCCCAAGGCGACCAAACCGCTGAAGATGAACAGTGCAAATGCCCACGGCCAATCAAGCAGCGAAATGCCCATGCCGAAGCTTGCCGCGTCAACATCGATGCCGAGCATCTTGAACGCGCCGATGCACACCATGATGCACATGAAGCCAGCGCCGCAGGCTGCGAACACGAAGTTCCACACGCCACGCACGATGGAATCGACATCTTTGCGATAGCCGTTAAAGAACAGTGACAGGCCGTAAAACACGCCCGACAAGATGCCGAACAGGTCGCCCATGCCCTTCAAGGGGAAGGCCGGATCGCCCGTAAGTTGCAGCCCGAAGCTGACGCCACCGAAGGCACCGTAGCGCATAACGCCCGTATCGGTGGGAACGGTGCCGGTCAGATTGACGATGCCGCTGGTGAACAACATACCGATAAACACGATAAGCAGGCATACAG
>JAVWGW010000071.1:0-7811 GCA_036640375.1 Raoultibacter sp.
ATCATACCTACCTCAGTTTCGTTAGAAGTTGGACCGCCTGTTTAATACTGCTAAATTTTCAACTTAGCGTAACACAATACTAAGGTATGGCGCAGCAAAGCAACGAGAGGTTTGAACGACTATATGCCCACCAGGGCGCGCCGTCAGGTTAAACGGTGTGGGGATTGTGCGAATGCAGGCATTCAGCGGCTGTTTGAAAAATACCCTCTTGCCAACTTTCCCCATTCAGGTATAATTTCCACTTGCGCCGCTTCATAGCGCAAGCCGTTATTCCTCGGTAGCTCAACGGCAGAGCATAGGTTCGAATCCTACCCGGGGAGCCATTAAAAAGTACAGGCCACACAATCGCGTGTGGCCTGTTTTTATTCCCCATCCGCCATGCCCTCGGGTGCGTGCTCCCCTGCCGCGCCCTCGGCTTCCCCATCGCCTGCGGCGGCCTGCCCGCCCGGCGTCCACACTAGGGTGGCGATGGAGTGGGGTTCAAGCGTGAGGGGGCACACCCAGTCGCCTTCGCATACGTGCGTGCTTGCCGCAGCGTCGTGCGCATTGAGCAGCACCAGCACGCGGCCGCCGTCGGGGTTAACAAATCCCAGCGCCTCTAGCGCATCAGCGCTGCGCGAAACAAGGCACACCTGCGCGCCGGGCGCCACGAAGTGCGAAAAATGGCCGATGTAGGTATGGCTTAGATTCACCCGCACATCCTGGCCATCTTCGGTGGCCATCAGCGGGGCATCGCAGTAATTGTGCGCATGATTGGGCCCGCCCTGGGCATCGAGCAGCACATTCCAGTCGATATAGCCGTGCGCCCCCGCATTAAAATCGCCGATGATGTCGTGGGCGTAGTGTTCGGCCGCTTCCACCGACGACACAGCATCGCCGCGCGCATATTCAACGCAGCCTTCGGTGTGGATAAATTCCTTATCGGGAAACAGCGCGCACGCATGCCGCAAAGCCTCAAAATGATCGCCCGCATACCAGTGAAACGCCACGCCACCAAAGGCCGAGCGCGCTGCATAGTCGCGCAGGGTAGCTTGCGCGCGATCGAGAATGCGTTCCTTATTGTGATCCCAGCAAAACAGGCTCACATCGCCCAGACCTGCTTCAACAAGCGCAGGATGCAGAAAATCGACGGCAAATATCCGTTCTTCTTCGGCAGAAAACAGGCACGAATCCCAACGCTGAGCCGCGTTCGGTTCGTTTTGAAGGCTGAGGCGGCTCACCGCAAAACCACTGCCCCGCATCTGCTGCACATAGCGCACCAGCACGCGCGCCCAGCGATCGTAATATTTGGGCAACAAGCGGCCGCCAAAGTTCATGGACCGATTTGTTTTCATAAATGCGGGAGGCGACCACGGCGAAGCAAAAAACTCCACAGCGGGCTGCACGCTTTGCACCGCACGAAACAGCGGAAAAAGGTGCTCTTCATCGTGGGCAAGAGAAAAATCCTGCAAATCGGTGGCGGATTTTTGGGAAACATACGCATAATTTCCCTGCGCAAAATCACAGCTTTGCACGGGAATGCGCGCCAGATTGTACGCGTTGCCCGCCGCCCCAAAGCTCAGGTTGAGCACGCGGTTTTGCACGGCCCAAGGCAGCTGGGAAAGCGTGTATGCTGCCGCTTCTGTCAGGGCTGCGCCAAAGCCGGATACCCGCTGTAAGCGCTGATCGGGATACAGTTTTGTCAAATCCATTTCGGCGCCCGGATCATAGCTAAAGTGTGCTGGATGCAGATCCATGCGCTGTACGGCCGAAGAAGTAAACACCTCAATCAAAGGGGCCCGCGCCGCCTGCACACGCATTTGGCGCACGCCGCGCCCACTGTGCGCACGGACGTGGCGAGCCAAACTTTTTATGTGCGCAAAAACCCGCATAGCATTTAGGCTTGCCCCACTATTTCGGCCGCAGCCACATCGCCCGCGCGCCACAGAAAATAGCACTTATGGATGCGGGGGTTGCGTTCAAAATCGTGCGGAATCGTGCTGGCCGTAATATCTTTAAGGGCAACGCCATAGCGCTCCAGCTTTTCATAATCGGGCTTGAAATTGCGCAGGTTGCACGAAAATAGGGCAATGCCCCCCTCTTCCAGCAGGCGCGATACCCCAATCAACAGCTCGGCATGGTCGCGCTGCACACTCCAGGTAACCGTCCCCATGGATTTTGAATTTGAAAACGTGGGAGGGTCAACAAAAATAAGATCATACGTGCGCCCACTGCGGCGTTCTTCGGTGACCCAAGTTGATACATCGGCTTTAATGAAGCGATGCGCGTCGCCCGTGAAGCGGTTGATTTCCATATTGCGCTGCGCCCATTCCAAATAGGTTTGGGAAAGATCGACCGTGGTGGTTTCAAGCGCCCAACCCCCCGCCGCGTGCACGGTGGCCGTGCCCGTGTAGGCAAACAGGTTCAAAAAACGCGTGTCGTGCGCAAGCGAGCCCACCAAACCACGCGTCATGCGATGATCCAAGAAAATACCCGTATCAAGATAGCCGTTCAGATCGACCTCAAATACAAAACCGGCTTCGGTCGTGCGCGTTACAAACGATTTATTGCGCGCGTGAGCGTACTGCGAACCACCCTTTTCGCGGCGGCGCGTTTTTGAAAATACGTGAGCAGGGTCAACCCCCACCACCAGCGGCGCCAACAGCAGCACATCGCTGTAGCGTTTGCGTGCGCGTTCCTCGTCGATTTCAGCGGGCGGCGCGTATTCAGCAATAACCATGAACACTTCGCCCTTGTGATAGCCCGTGCCGTGATACAAATCGATCGATACGGAATAATCGGGCAGGTCGGCATCGTAGATGCGATAGCAGGCAACCTTGTTTTTGCGCGCCCATTTCATGCGTTCTTTGGCCACCTTGCGCAGGCGCGCAGCAAACTGATCGGAATTCTTTTCGATCACCGCAACCTGAACCACCCGACCTTCAGGCAAGGTTGCAACACTCACGGTTTCGTGGGAAACGGGTACCAGCGCGTACAGGCGCAGCGTTGTTTCGATAGGCCCGTTGAACAGCTCGCAGGTATCTTGCGGCACAAGACCCAGCGAATCATCGATGGAAGTATCGGGCGTGATAACCGCGCAGCGCGACCCCGCAGGCAGAGCGGAAAGGCCTTCGGAAAAAGCGGCGTAGAGCTGCGGCAGTTGAGCTTCGGTGTCCAGGCGGTGGGCGTAGGGCGGGTTTGTGGCAACAACGAAACTTTGCGCACTATCGCGCACGAAGCGCCCCATTTCTGAAACATCGCCCACAGAAAACTCTATGTAGTTGGCCAAGCCCACGCGCTTGGCGTTGGCGCGGGCAAGCGCGATGGCTTCCGGATCGTTATCGCTGCCCACAATGCGCGGCATGGCCGCCAGGCCCGCTTCAAGCGCATCATCGGCGGCAGCCACCACGGCATCCCACAGCTGCGGGTCGTGGCCAAGCCACCCGGTAAAGCCCCAATAATCGCGCAGCAAGCCCGGTGCCTGGTTGGCCGCAATCATGGCCGCTTCGATACACAGGGTGCCGCTGCCGCACATCGGGTCAAGAAAGGTTTCGTTGTCGGCCACGCTGCCCGACCAGCCCATTTTAAGCAAAATCGCCGCCGCAAGCGCTTCTTTTAAGGGGGCAACACCCTGCACACCCGCTTCACGATACCCGCGCCGGTGCAGCGATTCACCCGAAAGATCCAAGGCAAGCGTCGCCTTTTCGCCCCGCACGGCAATATCTATCACCACATCGGGGCGATCAGCTTGCACATCGGGGCGCGCACCGCGCGCTTCGCGCAGGGCATCACACACCGCATCTTTTACCTTCACGCCCACAAACTGCGTGTTGCGCAAGGCATCGTTTGTGCCGCGGGCGCGCACCGAAATGGTGGCGGCAGGCCCTATGTGCTGGTCCCAGGCAAGCTCTTTTACCCCCGCATACAAATCGTCGGCATCCGCGCAGGCAAAGCGGGAAAGTATCAAAAGCACGCGGCTGGCACTACGCGACCACAAGCAGGCGCGATAGGCCACTTCAAGCGTGCCAAAAAACGCAACGCCCCCGCTTAAGGGGCGCACGCGTTTGGCTTTAAGGTTCTTCAATTCTTGCGCCAACTGCGCTTCAAAACCGAAAGGGCAGGTAGCAAAAAATTCGTCGTTATCCACGAAGTTCCTAGTCTTCTAAGTAGTCCTTCAATTTGGACGAACGGGAAGGGTGGCGCAACTTCGCAAGCGTCTTGCTTTCAATCTGGCGAATGCGTTCGCGCGTTACCCCAAATTCGCGGCCCACTTCTTCAAGGGTGCGCGGGTGGCCATCTTCTAAGCCAAAGCGCAGGGCAATCACTTTGCGCTCGCGTTCGGCCAGGCCATCAAGCACCTTGTTCAGCTGTTCTTGCAGCATGGAAAAACTGGCGGCATCGGGTGGCACCACGGCGGCATCGTCTTCGATGAAATCGCCCAGCTGAGAATCCTCTTCTTCGCCGATGGGTGTTTCCAGCGACACCGGTTCCTGAGAGATTTTCTGAATTTCACGCACGCGTTCGGGCGGCAGACCCATTTCCTTGCCGATTTCTTCGGGGGTGGGTTCGCGGCCAAATTCTTGCAGAAGCTGGCGCTGGATGCGCACCAACTTATTGATGGTTTCAACCATGTGCACCGGAATACGAATAGTGCGTGCCTGGTCGGCGATGGCGCGAGTGATGGCCTGACGAATCCACCAGGTAGCATAGGTGGAAAACTTGAAACCCTTCGTGTAATCGAATTTTTCGACCGCACGAATAAGGCCTAAGTTGCCTTCCTGGATCAGGTCCAAAAACAGCATGCCGCGCCCCACATAGCGCTTGGCGATGGAAACAACCAGGCGCAGGTTCGCTTCGATAAGCTGCTGCTTGGCATCAAGGCCCACCTGTTCAATGCGCGAAAGGCGGCGGCGTTCACGACGCTCAAGTTCGATGCCTTCATCTTCGGCCTTGTCCAGCTGCTCAACCGCATCAAGCCCGGCTTCAATTTTCATGGCCAGGTCAATTTCTTCAGCGGCAGTCAAAAGCGACACTTTGCCGATTTCCTTAAGATACATGCGCACCGGATCGCCCGTAAGCATGGTAACCGACGCATCGGTGCTGCGCTTGCTGCGCGCTTTTACCTTACTTTTAGTAATCTTGGGCAACTGCACATCGACAGTAGCCTTAAGCTCTTCTTCCGGAATGCCTTCTAAAAGCTCTTCGTCATCCAAATCGGCTTCAAGTTTTTCTTCGTCGATTCCTTCGACGGTGGAAACTTCTTTCAGCACCGCTTCATTTGCGGGTTCCGCCACATCAAGAATGTCTTCGCCATCAAGTGTTTCGCCGAGTGCGCTGTCTTCGATTTTCTCTGTGGGTGTCGTTTTGCTTGAGGATTTTTTCTTTGAGGCTTCAGCCACGTATGCGTCCTTTCAAACAAGGTGAATCCCGAAACAAACAAAGCCATTTCGGGCATAAACGTACAGCTGAATAATATACCACAAAAAAGGCGCTGTACAGACAGTATTTTTCGCCAACTTTCGCGTATTTTTCACGCTAGAAGCTGCCCGAATCGAAATGCACAGCCCGCCGGCAGGTTGTTACAGGCCCAGGGAATACACAATGACACCCAGCAAAATCAAGCCCAAGGCGCATATTTTCTTCCTGTTGATTTTTTCCTTGAAAATCAGCACGCCGAAAATGGTCACGTAGATATAGCTGGTGGCTTCTAGCACCGGTCCCATGGAAAGCGGGATGCCGCGATAGGCGATAATGGCCATAAGCGTGGTCACCAGCATGAGGGCATACGAAGCCACCACCAGGGGGTTTGCGTATTCCTTCCAAAAGCTGGTGTGGGGGCGCAGGGCTTCTTTTTTAAGCATAACTTGCGAAACGGCGCTGATGAAAACTCCCAGCAAGGCTATGGCCACATAGGGCAGCATTTCAAGATTCATCGCGGGCAACCTCCCCCACATCAGAGCGCGAAAACAGCAGCACGCCGGCGATGATAAGGGCAACGCCGGCAAGTTTAAGCGGCGTTACGGCTTCCTGAAAAAACAGGGCACCCCAGATGATTCCCCAAAAAACGGTGACGGCCTTGTTGGCAAACGCCGTGGTAAGCGGCAAGTGCTTGATAACCTGCTGCCACCCCAGGGCATACACCACCAAAATAAGAAGGATGCTGCCGTAAAGCAGGAAAAAGCGTGGATCGCTTAAGGGGTAGGCCGAAGCGCTTTTCCCTAAAACTTCGGTGACCGAATACAGCATCAAGAAAAAATGCAGTGACAAAAACGTTTTGAATTTCGAAGCACCCACCGCTAGCGCTGCTCTGTCTGGTCGAAAAAGGCAAAGACCGCTTCGATCACAGCAGCCTGATCGCCATCGGTCAGGCCGTAATACAGCGGCAGGCGCACCAGGCGTTGGGAATCGCTGGTGGTAAAGCAATCCTGCCCCACAAAGCGTCCAAACTTCTTGCCCGCCGGTGCTGAATGCAGCGGAATATAGTGAAACACGCTGCACACGCCTTGGGCCTTCAAGCTTGCAATGAAAGCTGTGCGGGTTTGCATGTCGGCGCACTTCACATAGAACATATGCGCATTGTAATCGCAGGTGGCAGGCACCGTGGGCAGCACCAACAAGCCGCGCTGCGCAAGGGGTTCCAGCGCTTGATAATAGCGCTGCCACAGGCGCAGGCGTTCGGTGTTGATGGCATCGGCCACTTCAAGCTGCGACCACAGATAGGCCGCGTTCAAATCGCTGGGAAGATAGCTGGACCCGTAATCGACCCAGGTATATTTATCTACCTGGCCGCGGAAAAATCGTGAGCGATCCGTTCCCTTTTCGCGCAAAACCTCGGCCTGTTCGTTGTAGCACGCATCGCGAATAAGCAAAGCGCCGCCTTCACCCATGGAATAATTTTTCGTTTCGTGAAACGAAAGGCACCCAAAATCACCGATGGTACCCAGCGGTTTGCCCTTGTAGCTGCTCATAACCCCCTGCGCGGCATCTTCCACCACATACAGATTGTGACGCGCGGCAATGTGCATGATGGCATCCATATTGCAGGGCACCCCGGCATAGTGCACGGGCACAATCACGCGCGTGCGGCTGGTAAGGGCCGCCTCTATTTTCGTTTCGTCGATATTCATGGTGTCGGGGCGCACATCGACAAATACAAGCTTGGCCCCCACCAGCACAAAGGCGGTTGCCGTGGAAGAAAAGGTATAGCTGGGCATAATCACTTCATCGCCGGGTTGCAGCTGGCACAACCAGGCTGCCATTTCCAATGCAGCGGTGCCGCTGGTGGTAAGCAAGGCTTTCTGCGCGCCGAAGCGCTGTTCGATCCAGGCGCTGCAGCGGTGGGTAAACGCACCATCGCCGCAGATGTGACCGGCTTCAATGGCCTGGCGCATATAGGTGTAGGCGCTGGGAACAAAGGGCGGTTCGTTGAAATACACGTTTTTTTCGGGCATCATGGGGTCACCCTGCCACACACAAGCGTATATTCCCCTGCTGCATTTTTGGCATAGACCGCCGGGGGGTAATCTATGAAGAAGCCGGGGGTAAACGAAAGCGAATAGGCACCCGCATTATGCAGGATCATCATATCCCCCACCCGCAATTCGGCTTCATCGTGCAAAACGCACAAGCGATCGCTTTCCATGCAGGTGTATCCGCACACCACCTGACGAGGCAGAATGCGGCGTGCTTCTTCCTGGGGTGCCGGGCACTCAGGCACTGCCTCAAGCTCAGGTGCGATCGCTGCGGCAGGCTCCGCCCCAGACAGGCGGGGGGTTTGATCGTTGTAGAGCACGCTGTGCACATAGGAATCCTTCTTCATTTCGTGGTCGATA
>JAVWGW010000072.1:0-7798 GCA_036640375.1 Raoultibacter sp.
CAAGCAGGTTGATTTTCTTGACCTGAGCGACGATGGGCAGGTCGATGTAGGGGCATGGATGCCTCTGAGGTGCGCTGAGTTTGGAATTTTAAAGTGCCAAACCGGGAAGTAAAAATAAGCCAAATAGGGAAGTACTGCTGCTACAAAGTTGGAAAAGGTGCATATTTTGCTCTTAATCGGTTGGAAAAGGTGCAAAAGTGGCGGGACCTCATTTCCGCTAAGTCTTCACGGATTTTGCTGCCACTCCTTAACTTTTCTGCAAAAGAAGCAAAATCACAGGAAATCAATGAGGATTTCTTGTAATTCCCCCCAAATGGGTGATAGGTTTTCTGCGGCAACTCCTTTATTATCTGTGCAGTAAGGTTCTACTGCGTTGTGCATTTGTGGCGAAATCCCTACAATTGTACAGCGGTATAAACATGAGCTCGAAAGGGGGTAAGAATGAGCGAAGAAAACGAGGTAGAAAAAAAGGTGGCTGAAGTCAAAGACGAAGTTACCGAAAAAGCAGCCGAAGTCAAAGAAGAAGTTACCGAAAAGGTAGCTGAAATCAAAGACGAGGTTGTTGAAAAAGCGGCTGAAGTGAAGGAAGATGTCACCGAGGCTGCGGCAAAAAAGAAGGGCAAAAAGTGGCCCATCGTCGTCGGTGTCGTTGTAGCCGTTTTAGTGGTTGCTGGTATCGGTGGTTTCATCTGGCATGAACAGCCCAGCTTCTGCTCGGCTATTTGTCACACGCCGATGGATCCCTATTTGACCACCTATGAGGAACCTGCCAATCAGGCCGGTACCGACAAGTGGGGCAACGAAGTGAAAAACACGAACACCATGCTTGCGGTGACTCACCGTGAACAGGGTAAAAGCTGCCTGTCTTGTCACGTTCCGACAATGAGCGAACAGATTTCCGAAGGCATGAACTGGGTTTCCGGCAACTACGAGTATCCGCTGCAGGAATGCAGTTTGGAAGACTTGACCGCAGCTAGCGGTGCCGATCCGGAATCTTTCTGCTTAAACGCAAGCTGCCACAATGTCACACGTGAAGATTTGCAACAAAAAACGACCGATATGGCTTACAACCCGCATAAGACTCAGCACGGAGAAGTCGCATGCAGCGAGTGCCATAAATCGCATCGTGCTTCCGTTGACTATTGCACGCAGTGTCACACGGAATCCAACTTGCCCGATGGTTGGTTGACCTACGCTGAATCTCAGAAATTGCAGAAGGCTTAAGTTTTAAGCACGCGTTTTTTGAGAAAGAGGCAAGAATTTATGAAGCCCGCCGATGCTGCATCGACGGGCTTCTTACTAGGATAGAATACTAGTGAGTTTTGATTGAGAAACGCACCCCAACGATACAGTTTTGGAGTTCAATGTGAATGCTCGCATGAAGAAGCGTCTTGTGGCGGTGACCGGGGTTATCGTTATTGTTATCGTGATTATCTTGGCGGTGGTAGGCAGTGGAACGGCAGCGCAAAGCGTCACGGTGGCGCAGGCTGCCAGCGGTGATTTTGCGCAAAAGCGTGTGCAGGTTTCGGGCAATGTCGTGGAAAATTCTTTCAAGACTACCGGAAACGTACTCACGTTTGACATCGCAGACCCACAGGCCGACCCCGGCGTTGTGCTGCACGTATCCTATGATGGCGGCGTTGCGGCAACGTTTGGCAACGATGTCACGGCCATTTGCACGGGCAAAATCGATGGCGAAGGCGTGTTGGTCGCAAGCGAGCTGGTAACGAAGTGTCCCTCCAAATACGAAAGTTCGGCCGATGCCCTTGCGGTGGCGCGCTTGCTGGAATACGGCACGACCGTACTGGATAAACCGGTAAAGGTAACTGGGACGCTTAAGCCCTCCACCTTGGCTGCAGCTGGTGCGGGCGACCGTTTCGTGTTGGTTGATGCCGATGATGGCGCAACCGAGCTGCCCATTGTGTTTGATGGCGCGCTTTCCGATGAAGTAAAAGATGGCGTCACCCTGGTGCTTACGGGGTCTGTTGGCAGTAATGGGAAATTCACGGCGACCGATGTTGCCCTGAGAGGATAAACGCTATGGCGATTTTTGGATTGATCGGCCTCTTGGTCGCGTTTGCGGCTGTTGCGGTTTCGGTTTTGTGCCTGATCGTGGGGCATATTTTAAGCAGTAGAGGCAAAGAAAGTGGCGAAACATTTACCTGGGGCGGGCATATTGCCTCCGTTTTAACGGCCGCTGCCCTGACCTTTTGCTGTGGGCTTTTGGTTTTCTGTTTCATGACAGGCGACCAATCGATTGAATACGTTGTGAAAAATCACAGCAACGCATCCGATGGTTTGGGTTGGCTGTATAAGCTTTCTGGTCTGTGGGGAGGAAGGGAAGGCTCGCTGCTGTTTTGGGGCTGGTTGCTTTCCGTATTCAACGCCGTTGTGGCGCTGCGCAACCTGAAAAAGTGCGATAAGCTCGATAGTATGGCGCTGCTTGTTTCGCAGTTGGTGTTGGCAGCTTTTGTGGGTGTGACGCTGTTCTCGGAAGGCAACATGCCTTTTGCTGCCATGGCTCCCAGCAATTTTGATGCAAGCGGTAACCTGACGGGCGAAGCGACGATGTGGGGCATGAATTCCCTGCTAGAACATTGGGCGATGGCCATTCATCCACCCACATTATTCATCGGCTATGCCGGGCTGACCCTACCCTTTGCCTATGCGATTGCGGCACTTATCGTCAATGATTCTTCAAAGGCATGGGTTGAAAAGTGCGCTCGCTACACCATTTTCTCCTGGTTTTTCTTGGGGCTTGGCATCGGCTTGGGTGCTGTGTGGGCCTATGTTGTTTTGGGCTGGGGCGGCTATTGGGGTTGGGATCCGGTGGAAAACGCCAGCCTGCTTCCGTGGCTTGTCGGCGTGGCCTTGCTGCATAGCTTTACCGTATACCGCCGGCGTGGCGCGTTTAAGCGCTGGTCAATCATGTGTGCTTGCATTACGTTTTCCTTCGTTATCCTGGGCACATTCATCACGCGTTCGGGGTTGGTGCAGTCGGTACACGCCTTTGAAGGCGACACCGTTTCTCTCGTGTTATTCTTGGCACTGATTGTGCTGTCCGTTCTGGCCGGCATCGTGGGCTTGGTGTGGCGTTGGAAAAGTTTCGGCGCCAATAAGGCCGACGATGTGGAAAACTTCCTTTCCAAAGATGCCGCTTACTACTTCAATAACGTTATCATGGTGGTATTCGCGGTGCTGCTTGCCTACCTTACCCTTTCTTCGGCGCTGCCTTCGCAGTTGCCCTTCGGTGGGCAATCGCTTTCGGCGGGCACCTACAACGCCATTGCGCGGCCCTTGGGTATTTTGTACTGCCTTATTCTGGCACTGTGCCCGCTGCTTTCTTGGGGCGCCACCGACAAACGCACCTTTTTCCGCCGTGCGCGCATTCCTGCCGCCTGTGCGTTAGTGCTGTTCATCGGCCTTATGGTGTATTTTTGCACCTACCTGCTTCCCAGCTATAACGCCACCATCGCTGCGGGCACCACGCTTTCCGAAGGCTTGGCGGCGGAAGGTCCCGCATGGTATTACAACGGCCTTGCGCTTGTCGGTTTGC
Organism: Raoultibacter sp.; assembly: GCA_036640375.1. Classification (GTDB taxonomy): domain Bacteria; phylum Actinomycetota; class Coriobacteriia; order Coriobacteriales; family Eggerthellaceae; genus JAVWGW01. Next base: position 3,557 of record JAVWGW010000072.1, read on the forward strand.
TGGTGGCATCGCTGCTGTTCTTCAATGCACTCTTCATGATTGCGCGCGCTGTGGGCACCTATCGCAAGCAGCACGGCGGCAATCCGGTCGCGTCGTTTTTCAGCATGCTGCACAAGCGGCCTTCGATGGCGGGTGGCTACATCGTACATTTTTCGATGGCCATCATTTTGGTCGGCTTAATCGGTTCATCGATGTATGTGACCGAAAAAACGGGCTACATGGGCTACGATGCAAAAACCGATGTGGCGTCAGAGGATTTCACCATCCAGGATTACACCTTGAAATATACGAGCAATTCCGTTGTCGAACACCCCAATAGCGATATTATCTACACGGTTAACTTCGATGTGTACAAGCAGGATGCGTTTATCGGATCGGTGGCGCCTGCGGTGCAGTTGGTGCAGACTACCCAGCAGCAGAAGTTGCTTGCCAGCGTGATAAGCTTCCCTGATCAGGATCTGTTTGTGGTATACAAGGGCGTCAACACCGATGGGGCTCTTTCGCTTGATGTTCGCGTGAATCCGCTTATCTCGTTTGTGTGGGTCGGTTTCGGGCTTATGATGGTGGGCGTTGCCATCGCGCTGTTGGGCAGGCGCGGCAAAAAGCCCGCCTTGGCAAGCGCGCAAGAGGAAGAAGCATAAGCATCCATGCAAAGTGCCATCAAAACAAGGGATATAGCGAAGGTCTTCGGCGACCGCGAAGCAGTTCACAAGGTGAGCTTTGCCTTGCCGCCGGGGGCTTTCCTTTCCATTTTCGGGCCAAACGGGGCAGGTAAAACCACGCTTTTGCGTATGCTGGCAACTCTGTCGCGACCCACATCGGGCACCGCGGAGCTTTTGGGCTTTGATGTGAAGGAAGATTCCGACAAGGTGCGCGACCACATCGGTTTCATTTCGCATAACGCCATGCTCTACCCCGATTTGACGGCGGAAGAAAACCTGCTGTTTACCGCGCGCCTCTACGGCATCGTCGATGCGCAACAGCGCGTGCTGGAAATGCTGGAAGCGGTGGAGCTTAAACATCGCCGTCTTGACCCGGTGCGTACGTTTTCTCGGGGTATGACGCAGCGCCTCAGTATTGCGCGCGCGCTTATACACGACCCCGAAATTGTTTTTCTGGATGAACCCTATTCTGGCCTTGATCCCCACGCAGTTGAAATATTTGATCACCTGATTGCCTCTCAGCGCGAAGGCCGCACCTTTGTTATGGTCAGCCATGATTTGCGCAAAGGCTTTGATTCTTGCACGCATGCGTTGGTGCTGGCACGTGGTCGTGTGGTGGCTTTCGACGAAAAGGCCAACTTGGATTTTGATACCTTTGCGGCGCTGTATCGCCAAACGGTCGGCATGGGGGTGGCCTAACATGACGCCCCGTATCGTGCGGCCTTCGACGTTTCAGCAGTATAAAAACCTGCTCGGAAAAGATTTGCAGCAAGAATTTCGCACAAAGGAAATGCTCACCTCGATGGGTATTTATGCCCTGTTGGTTTTGGTGGTGTACGGCGCAGCGCTGGCGCAAACGTCGAGCACACTTGATATTTTGCAGATGAGTGGCGGCCTGCTATGGGCGCTTATCGTCTTCACGTCGCTGCTGGGTCTTAACCGTTCGTTTGCTCACGAAAAGGAACAGGGCTGCCTGGAAGGCATCTTGCTGGTGCCGCTTGATCGCTCGGTAATTTTTTTGGCAAAAGCTACTTCTAACCTGCTGTTTTTACTGGTGGTTGAAGTGATTGCCGTGCCGCTGTTCTACTTTTTCTTTCTTACAACAATCACACCGGCTCCCAGCTTTTGGATGCTGGTGTTTCCGCTGCTTGTGGGCACTATCGGCGTGGCGGGAATCGGCACGCTGCTTTCCACTATCACCATCAACACGCGCGGCAAAGATGTGATGCTGGCGGTGCTTTTCATCCCGCTTATTTTCCCCTTGCTGTATGCTTGTGTGTCGGCCACCACGGTTGTTATGCTGGGCAGCGAGGGCTACATGGACACCTTTATTCAGTCGCTCACCTTGGCGGGCGGCTACGATGTGATTATGATTTTGCTTTCGTGGGTGCTCTACGATTTCGTTATTTCTGCGTAGTAAAGGGGTTTTATGACCGAAATACAAAAAACAGGGGCGGGCACACCGCGCATCGGGGGGGTCTGCGATAAGATTGCGCCGATTCTGTTGCTGGTGGGCGCGCTGCTTACCACTGTTGGCTTCGTGCTGACGTTTACGCTGGCACCGCTGGTCAATGGTGCTGCGGTAAGTGGCGCCGAACTTATTGGCGATCAAATCGTGGCCAACAAGCTGCTGCTTTCGCAAAAGATATTCTACTTCCACATGCCGGTTGCCATCACTTCGTTTGTGGCGCTGGCCTTCACGGCGTATTACGGTATCCGGTTTTTGGCGACGAAAAAATCCTGCTACGACTTGCGTGGACGCTTCGCCACCGAAATTGCCCTGCTGTTCATCGTGTGCACCATGGTTTCCGGTGAGCTGTGGGAACGTTTTGAGTGGGGTGTGTGGTGGACCTGGGAGCCGCGCTTAACGACCTACTTCATTTTAATGCTGCTGGTGATTGCCTATTTCATCTTGCGCAACGCCATCGACGACCCCGAACGGCGCGCTGTGTATGCCAGCGTTTTTGGCATCATCGCGTTTGTGGATGCGCCTATTTGCTTCCTCATAACGCGCCTGGTGCCCTCGGGCGTGCATCCCGTGGTGTTTCGCACCGATTCAGGGCTTTCGCCCGACATGTTGTTGCCCCTGATGATTTCTATGTTCGGCATGTTCATGATCGCGTTTGCGCTCTATCGCCTGCGTTTGCGCGCGGGCATTCTGGAAGAAAAAGTCGAAGCGCTGAAAAAGCGTTTGGAAGATTAGGAGATAGCTTATGAATGCAGTTCTTGCCGAAATATATTCGACCATTTTGCCGGCAGCGCCCTATGTTATCGGCGCCTACGCCCTCATTTGGCTGGCACTTTTCGTGTACGTCTTTTTTATCATGCGCAAGGTGCACAGAGCCGAAGCGCATATGGCCATCCTTGAAGAGGCCATCGCCGAGAAGGCGGATCTGCGATGAAGGCACTGATTCCTGCGGCAGGCATGGGCACCCGCTTTTTGCCCGCAACGAAAGCTCAACCCAAAGAAATGCTGCTGGTGGTTGATCGCCCGGCCATCCAGTATGTCGTTGAAGAAGGCCTTGCTTCGGCAGCCGATGAAGTGGTCATCATCAACAGCCGAGAAAAGAAGGCTATCGAAGAACATTTTGCTCCCAATCCCGCATTGGAAGCCACGCTGCGCGCCCGTGGCAAGGATGCTTACGCCGATGCGGTGCATCACGTGGGCGGTTTGCGCGTAAGCTATGTGTATCAAGATGAACCTTTAGGGCTGGGGCATGCCATTTACTGCGCCCACGAAAAAGCGGGCAACGAAGCGTTTTATGTGCTTTTGGGCGATGTGCTGGTGCCCGATAACGCAATGCTTCCCCGTATGCAGGAAATTTCCGATGCGCACGGCGGCGCCAGTGTGATTGCTGTGGTGCCCGTGCCGCAAGATCAGGTTTCCCGTTTTGGCGTTATCGCCGGGGCAGAAATAGCGCAGGGCGTATGGAAGGTTGATTCGCTGGTGGAAAAACCTGCGGCCGCCGATGCGCCTTCCAACCTGGCGGTATTTGGCCGCTACCTGCTAAGCCCGCGCGTGATGGAGCTTTTGGCTGATGTGGCGCCCGGTGTGGGTGGGGAAGTGCAGCTGACCGATGCCCTTGATGCCGTGTTGCAGGAAGAGGAAATGTACGCGCTGGTGATAGACCCCAGCGATGGCTTCGACACCGGCACGGTGGAATCTTGGCTGGAAACCAACAACATCCTCTACGCGCGCAAGCACCAATAGCAAGCCGAAGCGGCGGGCGATGAATGACCGCGGCTGACGATCCAGCATAATGACAGGCGTGTTGCGGTGTGCTTTGGTGCCCGCAGCACGCCTGTTGGGTTAAAAGAAGTGGCCTGGCGGAGGGGAGCCGCCAGGCCAACAAGGAGGGGGTGGTGATTCGTGAACCACCACTGCTTTATTTCAAGTAAAGCAGTAACAAAACGGAGGAGGGGAACCTCTCGTAATTGCTGGCTTCATTATAAAGGCTGGTATTGGAGGACTTATCGTCAGGACATGCGGGTTTTGTGGTGGTGGATGGTAAGCGGCGGTTTTTCCTACTCCTTTGGCGGTATATTCCCTTTTTTTGCCCACCCATCCCCGGATGCTTTA
>JAVWGW010000073.1:0-7615 GCA_036640375.1 Raoultibacter sp.
AAGCCCTTGTCGGCGACGGTCTTTAGCCGCCCGATACACCGTACGCCACCAAAAGCCTTTCCGTACAGCATCGCGCCCAAGCACTATCCAGCCAGGGGCGCCGCACCGCGCACTGCGCGCACCACCATACCATGCAGCATCGGGCTGCGGCGGCTGCGCTACTCGATGCTGGTTGGTGCTGCTAGTGTGTGCCAGGAGCCTTGGGTGCTGCGGGAGCCTTAGGTGCCCCAGGCATACCGGGAGCCTTAGGCGCTGCGGGTGTACCGGGGGCACCGGGAGCGCCCGGGGCAGCAGGGGCGCCGGGGGTGGCACCGCTGGGCAGGGGCTCGCCGCACTGTGGGCAACTTTCTTCCATCGGTCCGCAGGTGGCTCCGCATTTTGGACAGGTCTTATCAAGGTTTACCGCTGCTGGTCTGAAGCACATAGTATTTCCCTTCTTTAGTTAAAGCGCGAAACAAGGGGGCGCTTTGTCATAGCCAATCCTAGCAAAGCGCGCCTTCCAAAGTGTGGGAAGAAAGGACTTAAACTGCCCAAGATGCTTCATACCTGGGGTATTAAATCAGCCTTTTCGGCCGGGTCTGCTGCCTCGATGGCATCCAGCAACTCTTCGCGAGAATTGATTCCCATTTTTTTATAGATATTGTAGGTGTGCGTTTTCACCGTATGACCAGATATGAACAGTTTGTTTTGAATGTGTTCGATGCCGCGCCCTTTAGCCAGCAAGAAAAACACCTCGGTTTCGCGTGCTGAAAGTCCCGCGTCTTTTGCCACGGCAGCGCAGCGCGTTTTCCAGCGCCCCGGTTCTTGTTGTGCATCACTTTCAGCGTCGGTGGGCTTATCGTTTCCCGGAACAGGCTGCAGCGGGGCAAATGTGACGAACACGGCAAGAACCACAACAAGCACCAACGCCGCCGTTGAAAGCATGGCGTAGTTGGCAACGCCGGTGATGGTGGCAAACAGCCCAATGGCATGCCCTAGTGCCAGCCCCAGGTAAAGGGTCGATTGCGCCATGGCCACCGCGTAAAACGACGAAGCGCGATAGGTGGAAGCCAACCATAATTCCGAATCAAGGCTGATAATTTCAAAACAAATGTAGCTTGAAAGTATCAAAAGATTGCACGCCATATAGGCGGCTCCCTGTAAAAATGACATGGGAATCAAGGCGGCAACCAGCACGGGAAACATGACGCGCATCACTTCATGTTGGCGCACGTGGCTAGAAAAATGTTTGAGGAAAAAGTGGGCAACAAGTGCCCCCAGCAGCAGAAAAAATGCGATGCTTGCAATCAGGTATTCGCCCCCGGCAAACTGTGTAGTCGACCCGATGCCCAACCCAAACACAACGCCATACACCAAAAATACGGCAGCATACGAAAGTGCCGGCGGAACGTGTTGCTTGGATTCGGCAAAGGAAGTAAAAGCGGGAAACACCACATCTTCCTCGCGTTCCAGCATGCGCACAAGGCCAAGGCTTAACAGCGGAGCCGCGCACAACAGCACCATATTAAAAGGGAAGGGCAACACGTTAACAACAAGGTAGGCAGTGGCGCCCAACACAACAGATGCTGCAAGGCTTTGGGAAACAAAGGGCTTTTCAAAGGCGGAAAGAAGCTCGATCCAAAAGAAAAGCAAGCAGGCAAGCCCCACCCCAGCCAAGCCCCAGGCAATCAAGTCAAAGGCAAGGGGCAGCGTCAGGCCAAATGAAAAGGCGGTCAAAGAAGAAATTGCCGCCACAAGGGGGAACAAGCACACGCCGCCCGCCAAGATGCGGTGGCCGCGTTCGCCCGCCATGCGATCAGAACGAAACAGGGCAAGCAGGCATACGGCGCCCATGCCCACAAAAAAAGCGATGCGTAAAATAAGGTGATACCACAGCTTTTCAATATCGCCATCAAGAAACGAGTTGCGCATAAGCATGGTAAAAAAGCAGGTCCAGTACAGCGAGAATCCAAGCGAAACGGCCAAGAGTAAAGGTTTTTTACTTGTGTGATCAGGTGTTTGTTCACTTCTAGTACTTTTTTCCATAGGTATTTCCCCTTGGTTTCCATGCACTTAAGCCGATGGCATAAGAAGAAGTAAGCGCTCTGGCCGATGGTGCTTGCCCCGCGCATTTTCTAAGGTGAATCAAAGATGCGTTGTACGTGGTAACAAGTATAGCGTCGAAAAGAGAAAAAGGGCTGACAAGAAGGAGGCAGGCAATGACAGACACCGATTACAAGACTGTTCAGCATGAAAAGCCGTTCCGCTACAAGGAGGGGGAATACGACGTTACGCGGGGGTGCGCATGGACGGGCCCGGGGTGTCACCTGGGCTGTGGCGTGATTATGTATACCGACAAAGACGGCAAAATGGTTAAGTGCGAAGGCGATCCGGAAGATCCTTGGACCGATGGCCGTCTGTGCATGCGCTGCATTGATGTGCCCGAAGTGGTCAATCACAAGGATCGCTTGCAGTATCCGATGAAGCGCGACCCTAAGGATCGTGGCCGCGATGATAAATGGGAACGCATTACGTGGGATGAAGCTTACGATTTAATCGAATACGAATTCAATAAGATTAAAAAAGAATACGGGGCCGAAGCGGTCATTTTTGCGCAGGGCACCGGGCGCGACATCGCTGCCTATATTACGCGTTTGTGCTGGTCGTTTGGTTCGCCCAACTACACTGGCCTGCTTTCGGGACAGGCCTGCTACCTGCCGCGCATCGCCGGCATGGCCGCCACGACGGGTGCACCGTGGATTCCCGATGCCGCCCAGCAGTTCCCCGAGCGCTACGATCATCCCGATTACGAGGTGCCCGAAGTCATGTTTGTCTGGGGCAACTATCCGCTGAAATCCAACATTGAAGGCTTTTATGGCCATTGGGTCATCGATTTGATGAAGCGCGGCATGAAGCTTGTTACCATCGACCCGAAAGTAACGTGGCTGGCATCAAAATCCGAGCTACACCTGCGCGTGCGTCCCGGCACTGATGCAGCTCTTGCCTTGGGAATGATGAATATCATCATTCAGGAAAATCTTTACGATAAAGATTTTGTTGATAACTGGTGCTATGGCTTCGATGAATTAAAGCTGCGTTGCGCCGAGTATCCGGTAGAAAAAGTTTCCCGTATTACCTGGGTGCCTGAAGATCAGATTATTGCGGCGGCGCGCTTGCTGGGCAAGGCAAAACCGGCCACATTGCAGTGGGGTGTTGCTGTCGATATGACGCGCGAAGCCATGCCTGCGGGCCAAGCCATTTTGGCGCTGTTTGAAATAACGGGCAACATGGAACGCCCGGGTGGCATGATTATTGCGCCGGAAATTCTATCGGTTGCCGGTGGCTGGGGTCGCGAGATATTGGGCGAAGAGCAGGAGAAAAAACGCATCGGTATCCAGCAATATCCGCTGTTCAACTTTGGCTTTGCGGTTTCCCAGCCCGACGAAACGGTGAAAACTATCGAAACGGGTATTCCCTATGAAATCCATGGCGCCTGGCTGCAAACTACCAATCCCATCGCTTGCATGGGTGCCGATCCGCAACGTTTGTATAGGGCGCTTAGCAAGCTCGATTTTATCGTGGTTGTCGATCTGTTCAAAACACCGACAACGGCGGCACTGGCTGATGTGGTGCTTCCTGCTGCAACCTTCCCCGAGCGCAATGGCATCGCCTTTGTTTCTGGCGCTCAGCGCGGGTCTACCATTAACCAGGTGACATCGATCGGCGAGTGCAAATCGGATATGCAGATTAACCTTGAACTGGGCAAACGCTTCAATCCAGAAGCATGGCCCTGGGATAATGTTGACGACATGTTTACCGACATGCTGAAATCAACGGGTATGACCTTTGGTGAAATGCAAGAAATTGCCCCCGCGTATCAGCCTATCGAATACTATCGCTACAAGAAAGGCCTGCTGCGCGCCGATGGCAAGCCGGGCTTCAATACGCCCACCGGCCGCATTGAACTATGGAGCAACTTCTACAACCAGGCAGGGCTTGATCCTTTGCCCTACTTTGAAGAACCCGAGCCAGGCCCCACATCCACTCCAGAACTGTTCGAGGAATACCCGCTGGTCATGACATCGGGTGCGCGTTGGTGGGGCATGTTCCATTCCGAACATCGCCAAATTGAACGCATGCGCCATTATCGCCAGTGGCCGCTGATGGAAATACATCCCGACACCGCAGCCAAATATGGCGTAAACGACGGCGACTGGGTATGGATGGAAGGCCCCATGGGTCGTGCGAAACGCAAGGCGAAGCTGACCCCGACGATGGATAGGCGCATCGTGTCGTGTGATCACGGCTGGTGGTTCCCCGAAGGCGACCCCGACAAATTCTACGATGTGTTCGACCTCAACATCAACAACACGCTGCCCTGGATTCCGGGTAAAAGCGGATTTGGCTCCAACTACAAAAGCTCCTTGTGCAAAATCTACAAAGTGGAAGATGGTGAATAGCTATGGCAAAATACGGAATTCTTGTCGATAACGAATGGTGCTCAGGGTGTCATTCCTGCGAAATCGCGTGCCAGATGGAACACAATCTTCCCGTGGGGCAAACCGGCATCGAAGTGGTTACGATTGGGCCTTGGGTGATCGGGGAAGAGGACGGCGGCAAGTGGCAATATGCGCACTTGCCCATCCCGACGGCGCAGTGTGATAGCTGCGCGGCGCGCCGTGGCTTGGGCAAAGTGCCCACCTGCGTGCAGCACTGCCAAGCTTTATGCCTGGAATTTGGCCCGCTTGAAGAATTGGAAAAGAAACTTGCGAACAAAGTCGATCAAACGCTGTTTGTGGTTGCGTAGCTTCACTTAAGGGAAGAACACTTTCTTTTAGAAGGTGCGGTGTGTGTGCCTGCGGGCGTTGCTGCCGCGACGTGCGCACACCGCTTCCCACCTGTCGAGATAGGGGGGTTTTATGTACAGCAAAAAGTACTACATCTTCTTCGGTCTTTTCGATTCGATTATTATTTCTGCGCTGCTGTGTCTTGCGCTCACCTTTGCCCAGGGCATCCCGCATATCGATCCGATGTTTTACCTCATGAGCTTTTTGATTGCTTTTGTGGCCTCATTTTTGGTAACGGGTGTGTTGCCCCTGGCGCGCATTTCAGCTGCTGCTGCCGCGCACTTTGGCGCAAAGCCCGGTTCTGTTGCGTTTGCTTTGATTCAAAACGTTTTCATGAGCACCTTGATCATGTTTTTCCTTGGCCTGGTCATGGTCGCTTTTATGACAGGCATTGGGGAAACGCAAGGGATGTCGGCTTTGACGGGGCAGATGGAGGCTGTGAATTTCTTTGATCGCTATGCATCGTTGTGTATCCAGTTTTGGCCAACGATTGTGGTGTTGGCATTTTTGGCCGATCCACCTGCTGGCGGTTTGGCGAAGCTGTGCGTGAAGCCCGCCGATCGCATGGCACCCGAATCCGCACCGGCAAAAGTTGCTTAGGGATATTACAGGTTACAAGTAGGCTGTATGCGCCGAACTGCACCAAGCACCACACCGCGCGCGCCGCAGCGGGCGCGCGCCCAAGCACCGCGCTGCCACTTTACTTGTGGTAGTAGCGGTGCTTTTCGTATTTGGGTTCGCAGCAGACGTTTATGCCCAGGGCGCGATAGAGCATTTCGTCGGTGGATGAAATGATGACGGAGAAAAATGCGTCGCAGCCGTGCAGCCTGTTCACGTGCTTGATCGTTTCGGCGGCAAGGGGATTGGTCACCGAACTGATGGAAAGCGCGATAAGTGTTTCGTCGGAATGCAGGCGCGGGTTTTTGTGATTGAGCTGTTCGGATTTAAGGTGGCAGATGGGCGATATAGCCGAATCGCTGATGATGTCGATGTCGTCGTTGATATCTACCAGCGCCTTTAAGGTATTCAACAAAAGCGCCGATGCGGCTCCCAGAAGTTCAGATGTTTTGCCCGTTATCACGCGGCCGTCGGGCAGCTCCATCGCCCCTGCGGGCGCGCCGGTTGTTTCTTCCTTCAAAAGGGCGGCGGCACGGGCGGGGAACAAATTGGCGCTCACGCCGGCCTGGTTCATCAAAAGTTCAAGCTTTTCCATCTGTTCTTCGCCCACGCCGCTGCGCTTCACCTCAACGGCCGTTTGGAAATAGCGCCGCACGATTTCGCGCTTGGCTGCTTCGCGCACAATTTCGTCATCGGTGATGGCCATGCCCGCCATATTCACGCCCATATCGGTGGGCGATTGGTAGGGGCTCGTGCCCGAAATGCGTTCCATCATGGCTTTGAGCACGGGGAAAATTTCCACATCGCGGTTGTAATTGACGGTGGTTTCGCCGTAGGCTTCCAGGTGGAAGGGGTCGATGGTGTTCACATCGTTAAGATCGATGGTGGCGGCTTCATAGGCTATGTTGACCGGGTGTTTTAAGGGAAGGTTCCAAATGGGGAAGGTTTCAAATTTGGCGTAGCCGGCGCTGATTCCCCGCTTGTGTTCGTGGTAAAGCTGCGAGAGGCACGTGGCCATTTTGCCACTGCCCGGGCCGGGCGCGGTTATCACCACGAGGGGGCGGGTTGTTTCCACAAAATCGTTGACCCCGTAGCCTTCATCGCTCACGATGTGTTCGATGTCGTAGGGGTAGCCGGCGATGGGGTGGTGCAGGTGGGTTTTAATGCCCAGCGCTTCTAGGCGCCGACGAAACGCATCGGTGGCGGGCTGGCTTATGTATTGGGTGACCACAACGCTGCTGACCAAAAAGCCCATGCCGCGGAAAATGTCCATCAGTCGCAGCAAATCTTCGTCGTAGGTGATGCCTAGATCGCCGCGCTGCTTGTTTTTTTCGATGTCGTTGGCGTTGATGACGATGACTATTTCCACATCATCGATAAGCTGCTTGAGCATGCGAATTTTGGAATCGGGCTCAAATCCGGGAAGCACGCGCGAGGCGTGATAATCGTCGAAAAGCTTGCCGCCAAATTCCAGATAGAGTTTGCCACCAAATTGAGCGATACGGTTGCGGATGTGTTCGGCTTGCAGGGCGATGTAGTGATCGTTATCAAATCCAATGCGCATAAAAGGTGGCGCCCCTTTCGTGGGTAATAAGCTTGCGTTACAGTGGAACTATCGCGTTTCGGCGATGGTACAAATCTGCTAAATTATAGCCTACTTTCGTGGGCGCGCGACGGCTTAAGGGAAGGGCACATCGTTATGCTGCAAACAGCCATAGAGGATTACCTTTCCCACTTAAGTGTGGAACGCGGGTCTTCGCCCCTAACGATTGCCGCCTACGGTCGTGACCTGCGCGATTATGCGGAATTTTTGGCGGGGCGCAGCGTGGATGACGTGCGCGCCATCCAGCGCGAAGATGCGGTGGCCTACCAGGCCGATCTTATCGCGCGCGCCTTTGCCCCGCGCTCTCGCAAGCGTCATATTTCGGTGTTGAAGGGGTTTCATCGCTTTTTGGTGCGCGAAAACTACTGCACGAACAATCCGCTTGATACGCTGACGCTGCCCCGTGTGCCCGAAAACTTACCCGATGTGCTTTCCATCGACCAGATGACGCGCCTGCTTGCCCAGGATTTTGGCGAAGGCCCCACTTCGGCGCGCAACAGGGCGCTGCTTGAGGTATTTTATGGCTGTGGCCTGCGCGCAAGCGAGGCGGTAGGGCTGTGCGTAGGCG
>JAVWGW010000074.1:0-7569 GCA_036640375.1 Raoultibacter sp.
GCTATGTCGTCAACCATTCTCTTAAGGAGTACATCGACGAAATGGCCGCTCCTTTCTGTGCCGACATTTCTTCGAAAGATGACGTGATGGGTGCCAGAATCGACCCGCTGCCTTACTTGCTTGCCCCAAATACATACAACATCGATGACGAAGTCGCGGGCAGATGGTGCCCTGGAGCAATAGAGGCCGCTAATGCGGAACCACCATCTGGTTACGTAAACATCACGCGCGTTGCCATTGCGGCACTTCCCTTTATTTTTCGCTTGTAGGAACCTGGGCCATTCAGTGACCGCCATCTGCCAGGCTAGTGCTTTTTTTCTTTCTTGACCAGGTAGTCGTTGTTGATTACCTTGAAGGAAAGAGGGCCTCTGGTTGTGGGTGAATAGAGCGGTTCGAGGGGGCGCACCACAATGCCTTCCTTCACGCTGCCCGATGAATACGTGCCTTGCGCGCGCTCAAGCAGCTCTTCGATGTTTGCGTAGGGCAACGATTCTCCCTGCTCTTCGACTGGCACCAAAGAAAGTTGTAGGCTTTCACACAGGTCGCGCATTTCTGCAAGCCCCAGGCGGCGTCGTTTGCTCGCATCTACTACGGTAAAGAAGAACCATTCGGGGCTCTTCAGCTTCAGCGGATTGCCCTGGATCCCGCCCGCACAAAATTCGCCTTGGAACACAATATTGTCCAGTCCTGCTTCGATTAAGCGCTGCTCAACCTGGTGTTCATGCGCCCAAACCCAAAACGAACACCTGCCATCGTCGGCGTATTCAAAGTTATGACCGCACACCCCAAAGCGGCCATCAATACGAAACATGCTGGCACTGGTACCGTCCATCTTCGTGGTGATGTAGTACGGCACATCCGCAAATTCGGCCAACAAATCCGGCTCGGCCTGAATGCGCGCTTCCTCAGTTTTGGGAACACCCGCAGGTAAATCGGCTACGATGGTGCCGTTGCTGCTGGCGCGTTCCTCTATTTCCCATTTTCGCACGCCAAGGGTTTCGGTAACGTCATCGCCCACCGACCACTGGCCTGGCGGCAAAAAGGAAAGCGGAAGGGCCAAACCCTGAGAAATTTGGCCACGAAACCTTTGCGTGCGCAGGCGAAACCCCTCACCCATCAGGTCGTTTTTACGATAGTTGCCCGCGCGGAGAAACTCAAAGTGCTCGTGAAGGGGCAAGAAGGAGTCAATTTCAAAGTAGACGCACAAATCGCCCACCGCAAACTCGCCCTTCTTGGCAACGCAGCGCCACCCAAGAACCCCGATGCACTCTATCCTGTCAGCACCTTCGATAGGCCAAATATCGTGCACGTATTGAACGCTTGCAAGCTTCCTGCCCATGGGCGTACCCCTTCAAGATAAGTGCGAGCGGCTGCACCCAAACCACAACCAACCCGCCTGCCGTTTTCCGTTTCATCTCATTATCACTCTAAATCATCCGCGATAGAGCAATAATGCTGCTTGCGCCACTTTTACGCAAGGGGAAAGCAGCACAAGCATCATTACGGCGGTAAAAGAGCTACGGATTCCGTGAGGAGGGGAAACGGAATCCGTAGCTTAAAACACCAAGTGCCGCAAACGCAGTCACTGCGAAACTTTAGGCCTTTTGCAGAGCGCTTCGCGCAGAAATGCGACCGAAGATCAAGCATTCTGCCACGTTGCCGCCGCCCTGGTACACACCACTCCAGATGGATCCGAATTCGCCAGCGGAATACAGGCCAGGAATGGGTTTGCCATCCGGGTCAAGAATTTCGCCGTGTGCGCTGCGCACCGGACCACCATCGGTGTTCAAGAAAGCGGGAATACATATCTGAGCATAAAAGGGCGGAGTTGAAACAGGGGTGAGCGTATTGGTGGGGCGATGGAAAAAGATATCTTTTCCGTTGGCGCAGCATTCGTTCCACTGATTCGTAGTGGCAACAAGCTCTTCTGCAGGAACATTCATTTTCTGCGCAAGCTCTTCGATGGTGTTGGCCGTCACCACAAGCTTATCGGCTACAGGATCCTTTGAAGATTCCGCCGGAATGGCGCCAGCGGCAAGACCTGCCTGGTCAAACACATACCACGCCTTCGATGGCTGCGCAAGGTGCGGCCATTCCCCACCGATTTGCATATGCCCGTGGCGACTACCAACGTGCAGGGAAAGGTCAGATTTATAGGGCACCTTCTCGCGTGAGCTGTATCCATCCCAATCCATATAGTAGCGGCGGCCATTAACGCCAACCGTAAATCCGAACGCCTTGGGACACGGGGAGATGATCTGATTGTTGGTGAAGCTTGTGTTTTCCAAATTACGCCCCGCCATCCAGAAACCAGCCACATGCTCCATATGCCAGAAGTCAGCACCGATTTTCATGCAAGCGCGATGACCATCGCCGGTGTTGAGCACGCCAGCAGCGGGACGCGCAGCGCCTTGTCCGATGAAATTCTGCATCATAAGCGGGTCGTTTTCAAACCCGCCGCACGTCATGATGACACCTTTTTTAGCTTTGATGTTTTTGCCACCAATAACGGCTCCTTCAATCCGCTTTGTGGCGGGGTCTTGAATAAGCTCGGTCATTGCGGCATCTGTGCGATAAGTTACCGAATCGGAATGATCCTTAATCACACTTTCAAGAAAGACTGATATGTGCTTCGCTCCCTTGATTTCAACCTTCGAAGCCTTGCCAACAGTAAAAGTTCCCAAGGCATAACAATGTTCGAACTCTGAGAATTCAGGATTGTTTTTCAGGGGATCATCAACTGTGGAGGGTGACTTAATTTCCGCTTCCTCCTTTGTTGCCCCAAGACCGAACACCCAATCGAAATTCTCGCCCGCGCCCTTCGCGTAAGCCTCAAGCACGTCATCGGGGGTTGAACCTTCGCCACGCATTTCTTTCATGTACGAAGCAAAGGCATCCACATTGTCGGTGTAAACAATAGTGCCCTTGGCGTAAGGCGTGTTGCCGTTCGGCGTCTTCCCCTTTTCAGCCAAAAGGCAAGTCGCGCCCTCGCCCTCGGTTGCAACCGTGATGGCAGCGGCCATGCCGGCGGCGCCAGCTCCAACGGCGATAACATCGTATTCTTCATCCCACTTCACGTTGCCTGCACTTGCGCCAGAAGAAGCGGCTGCACCCGATTTGCCCTGCGGCGCGCAGCCGCCCATCAGGCCAAGTGCCGCAGCTCCCACCAAGGCAGTGCCCGCTCCCTTAACAAACGAACGCCTACTGGTTAATTCTGCTTTCTGCAAAAACTTTTCTTCCGCACGGTTATTCATGGTGTCCTCCCTCTCCTTTATCTGCCCCATAAGCGACCCACGGCAAATAAAGTACAATTGGTTGTTTTCTCGCAAGTCGCACACCGACCATAGCGCACAAACGGCGTACACCAGCACACCCTAAACGCGCAGTTTTAACCCCCCGAAAGGGGTGGTTTTTGTATTTTTTTAGGAAGGTGAGCTGACTTGAACTGCAAAAATGACGCTTTACTGCGTCACCTCAAGGCTCTGCATAAGATCGATAAGATCCTGCTTGGAATGAACATCCATCTTGGCGTAAATGTTCTTCACGTAACTTTTCACCGTGTTGTCGGAAAGATATAAGGTGTTCGCAATATAGCTTGTACTGCGCCCTTCGGAAAGATAATGAACCACTTCCGCTTCACGTTTGGTCAGATTGTAATGGTGGCGCACATACTGCGCTTGCGCATCTTCGGGATTTTCATCCGCACTATCACTTGCCCTTTCTTCCACTTGCGGGCTATCAAAGATACCCAGCCCTAGCCGCGCTTTCGGGCAACAAAGTTCACTGAAAAAGGGGCGGGTGTGAGGAATGCTGTCGGTTAAAAGGAAGGCAACGCTTATGACGATAAGGCAAATCATGGCAGCAATGATAAGCATTTGCTCAATGGACGATCCACCAATAGCCAACATGGTCAAGCGCCCTGCTTCGCGAAAAAACAAGTGCAACACCCAGAAGAAACCCACCACTAAATAGGCCGGAACATCATAGTGGCGCGCGGCATCATAGGCCAGAAACCAGAGAAACCCTACCTGGAACAAATTTGTAATCGCAATGAGGGTGGCACCGAAAAGAGATGCCGTGTCTTGAAGCGTCGCGAGCAAAACCACCCCAACGGCAAGAGCAGCAAGCTGAGCCTGCCACAAAGCACCGAACTTCAGGCCACGACCTCGAATCAACACCCACCAAATAATAAAACACCCAATGCCAGCAACGCCCACATGTTGCATGATTTGGAACAGCGGCGGAAGCTCGATGGAAGGTCCGTAAGGAAAACCGCGCGACAGTCCAAGCACAAAGCTAAAAAATGCAAGACCCGCAGCAAGGCGGATTACCGTCGAAATAGGCTCCGACGCATATACGTTATCGACCGCCTGCGAAGGGAGCGAACCTGCAGTCTGCTCGCGTCCATCGAGTGTTTTTTGAGCCTGCAAATACATAACGAAGGTCATCACAGGAAGAAGAATGCTGATAAAGTAAGCTATATCTTGAGCAACTAAACCGATAAATACCCCGATTAACGTCGAGAGCGCCAGAGAGCTAAAAGCGCAAAAGAGCGCTTCACGAATGCCGAGGCGCATATAGAACTTAATCCAAGCTCCACCGCCCCAGGTAAGCCCCACACCAGCGCAGATACTTGCCGGGACAAACAGCGTCACACCGTAAGCTGCCTGCAAGTAGAACAACAAACTCGCAATTGTCATCAAGGTAATCGAAATCCAGCTGAGCATCCTTTCAGCACGAGGCGAAAAGGCCGAACGCAACGCAAATGCCGCAAGAATTATGATGAACGCACAGCGAGAAAAGTTGATTGCGATAGTGGTGAACCCAGAATCGACCCAAATATAGCGCGCATAGAGGATGCACTGAATCCAAACAAGTACAAACGCCGTGCCAAGAAAGGAAAATGAAAAATGCGGAAGATACTCTTTGAGAAATCTTCCTAGACCAAACGCTGCATTACGAGTGTGCAAAGTGTCCTGCATAGCCCTCCCCGCCAAGCTTCCTTGGGTTTCTTCAATAGGTTTCATGATACCAGTATCACGCGCTAAAAAACGATCCACTGGAAAACTTATATGGCTGAAGTCCCCAGTGATACGCGTGCGATTCTTCAAGATATCATCATGGCGGCGGCCGAAGATTCCCGCCTCTCGTTTAACATGGACGCGCATTCATAGAGACGCGCACGCTTTGCCGCCGTTATACACAACGAGCCTGCCAGGTCTTTTGGACGTGAGGCAGGCTCTCTTTGTTGGCGCATGGGCGCACGCTTTGCACCCTCAGTATTGATTAGCGCACTAAGACATCATGCTGGCGAACATGCCAAGGCCACCCAGGGCAAAAAGAAAAATGAACGCGACAACAAACCAGATGGCGAACCAAACTAGGCTGGCCAGCACGCGATTTTTCATCGAGATAGCCGTTGATGAGCCAAACGCGATTATGGCATAAATAACGATGCAAGCAATCGACCCAAGGATGGGGATAAGATTGAGCAAGCTTACACAATCAAGCAACAACCATTCCTTGATTGTAATGGTTGCGCTTGTGCCGTTTTGCGGGGCAAGCTGTGTTTCGTCAAACATGATAACTCCCTTTATCCGATGAAAAAGCTTCGTTATAGCAGCATACCAGCCAAAACAAAGAACCGCCGGTCATACGCGCGAAAGGTACTATTTGATAACGCCGGGGAGCAGCCCCGAAAAAACTTTACCCCCCGGGTTAAAGAAACGCCACCATATATATGGGGCAATAGGCAATAGCCCCCTCACGGCACACGTTGCTTTCGCAAAGCACCACCGCCCTATCAATTCCGTAATTGACAGTGGAAAGCACATTGGTAAGCGCGCTATGCCTTTTATAGGATTTGCCGGATTTAACTTCCAGAGGCAACACTCTGCCCTCTTGCTCGATGACGAAATCAAGTTCCCCCGCTTTTCTATTCCTGAAAAACCTAAGGCCTTTGCCGTGGGCATGCAGTTCCTGCGCTACAGCGTTTTCGTAGATTGAGCCATAGTTTACGTTGACGTCATCTGCAAGAATGCTGCGCGCGGAGCCAATGCCGCACGCCGCAGATAAAAGCCCCACATCATTCATGAATAGTTTGAAAAAAGTACGATCTTCAACCAATTTTAGGGGTCGCTTCGGTTCGGTCACATTGCGCACGGGCAGCGCAACACCTGCATCCACCAACCACAGAAAACTTTCCTTATAGCGTTCGTAGTCACCCTTAGCTGCGACGCTTGAGAAGTTAAAACGCTTGGACTGAGAATCGAGCTGGGAAGGCATTTGGTCGAATATTTCTTTGATCGAAAGCCGTTCGTTTTTTTTGACATACTTTGAAATATCGTGGCGATACAACCTTAATATGTCTGACTGAAGCGCCTGCACAAAAGCAATGTTGTGGCTGCTAATAAATTCAACAACAGCTTGCGGCATGCCGCCCACAACAAGGTACCAATGAAACAGAGTAAGCAAGCGCCTGTGCACAGCTTCAAAAACGGGCCGCTGTTCGGCGAATGCTGCTTCCGCTTCACTCCAGGCATCCACTCCCACGCCGTTTGCCCAGCAAAATTCTTCAAAATCGAGGGGGTACATGTCAACAATGTGCACATAGCCCACGGGCGCGGAGCGCATGTCCTCAAGTTCCACGCCCAAAAGCGAACCCGAAAGAATGTAGTCGAAGCCTTCGCGCTGCACAAGATATTTGATAAGCGTGAGCGCTTCTTCGCATTGCTGCACCTCATCGATAAAAATAACGGTTTCACCAACAACCATGTCCGAACCCGCAAAAGCGGAAAGCACCATGAAAAGCTCTTGCGAGCTGCGAGCAGCACCCATTGCCTCTCGCACATCTGCCTGGTCGATAAGATCGAACTTGACAACATGTTGGTAGTTTTCGCGGGCAAATTGCTCGATAAGGTAGGTTTTTCCCACTTGGCGCGCACCCGTCACAAGCATAGCCTGACCCCGATGCACCTTTTTCCACTGGTCAAATGCCTTTAAGGCTTTTCTCTGAAGCACGTTCCACCTCCTGTGCGCGACTTTGCAACCCCAATCTTAGCCCAAAATGGGGACTTTGCAACCCACTATTTAGCTAAAAATAGGGACTTTGCAACCACCGAGCACTGCTGCTAAGAATATTTGCAACAAAATCAACTGCAAGCGACTTGCGATAATCTTTGCCGTTGAGCAGCTATGACGCTTGCGTCACTTTTACGCAATGGATAAGTCGCGCAAGCATCAGTTTGATTGGCTTGGTCGCACTCTCCTAGCGCAAGGAGGCTTCCACCAAATCGATAAGTTCTTGGCGCTTGTGAACGCCGATTTTTGCGTAGATGTTGCGCACGTGACCACGTATCGTATTGGTGGATACCACCAGCTCATTGGCAACATGGGAACAGGAACGTCCGCGTGCCAGATACACCAGCACCTCGGCTTCACGTTCGGTGAGGCCATGCTGCAAGGAAAGCTGTGCGCATGCTTCTTCCAGAAGCTGTTCGCCGGGACGCGCTTGTGGGGCCGTATCCCCATCGCCTTCCTGTGCCCGGCGGCGGCGTTTGCGGTCGCGCG
>JAVWGW010000075.1:0-7543 GCA_036640375.1 Raoultibacter sp.
AGGGAATAATCGTCCACCGTTTTTGTGGTTCCAAACGCCTTTTTCACCTGATGGCTGCCCTGGTTGATCCGCAGGGCGCCCACATGCGACAGGTGCATGATTGTCGCCACAAAATCATCCTGGCTTTCCTTATCCCAGCGCCACAGCCTGCCCATTTCGGCAGGGTGATGCGCGGGCGAAGGCACATCGCGCCAATACGGATCGGCAAAGCTTGGCTTGTGTTCCCTACCATGACGCGCAAACATAAGCAGTGCCCATACCAGCACCAAAACCGCAATAATGCCGCACACGATCACGAAGGCAAGCGAGGCTGTTCGTTGCTGATTTGCCTGATCAGCCCAGTTTTTTTCATCGGCAAGCACCTGATCAAGCCGCATTTCATCCTGATGCAGCGCCTTGGTTTTCGCTGGAATATTCGTCAGCCAGGCCACGGGGAAAACCGCGCGCGCTTCGGCGTACTGCCCCGCATTTACCTGCGCCACCTGATAGGAAAGCACACCATCGGTGCCCACGGCAATCTTGCCATCAAGCGGCCCGTGCCCCCAGGCGCGCACGTTTTCGCCCGGCGTTACCACCGTATTCACCGGCACGGGCAAACTGACCGTCATCGCAACATTGTGGGAAGCTTCTTCCCAAGCCGTGCCCACATATTGCCAGTACAATTCCCCCACATCTTTATAGGCGCCGATGGCGTTTGTGACGGTGTAATCGATGGTGATTACGCGTGAGGCATCGGAAACATTCAAAAAGACGTAGGTGGTGTTTTTAGGCGCATCGACCGAATAGCTATCAAAACCAGGCCCGCCCGCGTCGCGCCACTTAAGGTCAAAGGAGGTTTCTTTCAGGGCAACAGGGGTTGCCGCCTGCCCCGCCGCAGCCAAAGCCGGGTCGGACACCTGCACTGAATTTACCTTGAGCTCGCCCCCGAAAGGCGGGTTGACCACAAACCATACCGCCGTAAAATCACCTTTGAATTCAAAGGTGCGCTGTTCGGTTACATGCAGCGAACCATCCGTGTTCACCTGCGCTGCGATATCCACCTGTGACATGTCGTAACTTTTGGCATAGGCCGCCGCAGGTTGCGCCGCAAGCGCCACGACGCTTACGCACAGACACACCACAAACAAGAAAAATGCCTGTCGCGCACGGGAATGACTAAGCAAAAACCCCTGAAATACTCGATGTTCACCACGCATTTGCGGATGCCCTATGTTTTGCACGCTTGTCCTCCTTGCAAGATGGTCTTTATCACGGTATCATTGCAAACCGCACTTATTTTTACGGAGAGCTGACCGAGCGGCCGAAGGTGCTCGCCTGCTAAGCGAGTATACGCCACAAGCGTATCTGGGGTTCAAATCCCCAGCTCTCCGCCACGTAATCCCCAAGCCCCCTTACGGGGGCTTTTTCTTTGCCCAAAATGTTAGAACTGCACCTGAGGCGCCACTTCGGCACCCGCTTGCGCATCGAAGCTTTCACGCGGCTTAAAGCCCATCATGCCCGCAAACAACACGGCGGGAAACGTTTGGATGGCGGTGTTGAACTTCATCACCATATCGTTGAAGCTTTGGCGCATGTAGGAAATCTTGTCTTCGGTGTTGGCCAATTCCGTTTGCAACTGCTGGAAGTTTTGGCTTGCCTTCAAATCGGGGTAGGCTTCAGAAACCGCAAACAGGCTTTTTAGCGCGTCGGTCAAGATGTTGTCGGCCTCCATCTTGCCTTCGGGCGTTGTGGCGTTCATGCAGGCTGTGCGCGCCTCGGTCACCTTTTGCAGCGTGCCCGATTCGTGCGCAGCATACCCTTTGACCGTTTCCACCAAATTAGGAATCAAATCGATGCGCCGCTGCAGCTGCACATCGATCTGCGCCCAGGCGTTATCCACCATGTTGCGCAGCTTGACCAGGTTGTTATACAGCGCAATAGCCGCAACAACTAAGACAACCACAATTACAAGAACGATAATGATGCCAATACTCATATTTCTCCCATCGCCGTAGATGAGGGTATTTTACCACCCTTTGGCGCATTCGGTAGCCGCCAAATGATAAAGTTACTCATAGATTGGGCTATGAATAGTGAGGATCGGTGCGCACGCGAGCACTCTAGCGCGCAGGCACCAGGGCGGCGCGCAGGGGGGAAAACGAGGTCGCGCGCGCCCACCAGCCACGCTTTTTTGCTTCGCTGGCAAGGGCTAGGGAAACGTCGACGTTTTCGCACACCACAAACGTGGCCGATCCGCTGCCGCACAGCAACACTGCGCGCACGCCGCTGCAACCCTGCGCCCAGGCACGAATAGTTGCCAATTCTGGCAGCAGCGTTTCGGCCGCTGGCGCCAGATTGTTGAAAGGAGGAACTTCATCGGCGCTGGCCACGCTCTGCAAATACGTGAATATCTGCCCAGGAATAGCCACCGGATCTGCGTCGAATTCCCGATAGGCCTGCGCCGTCGAAACCCCTCCCTCGGGTTTCACCAGCACAATGGGGCGCTTTATCGGCTCAAAAGTTGCAACGAAATCACCGCCGCGACCCGTCATGCGCGCGCACCCCCCTTGCAGGAAAAAGGGCACGTCGCTGCCCAGTTCTGCCGCTGCTTCTTGCACTTGATCGGCATCGGGCGCAACCCCCCAAAGCTGCGCGGCTCCCAACAGGGCAGCTGCTGCATCGGAAGATCCGCCCCCCAAGCCAGCCATGGCGGGAATGTGTTTTTCAAGCTCGATCTGCATGCGTTCGTTGTTGGTGCGCCCCAGCTTATGCGCCAAAAGCTTCACCGCGCGAACCACAAGATTATCCTGGGCATCGATGGTCAGTGCTTCGATGCCAGCGCGGGCACTGCACACCAAATCGACCTGCAAGCGCTCCTGGTCCTCCACGGCGGGCAAAAGGCGCATATAGAGCACATCGTGCAAGGTCAGGGCATGCAACACCGTATCGACATCGTGAAAGCCGTCGGGGCGCGTGCCCCCAATGGCCAGCGCAAGGTTAACTTTTGCGGGCGCGATAATTTTGAGGGCATTCGTTCGGGCGTGCCCCCGGGAAGCGGCATCGGTCGCCACCGCCTGGGCGATCAAATCGACCACTTCATTTTTTGGCAAAGCGCCCTGTGCATGTTCGGTCATTTCTTTCGCTTTCTTCTGAAAAACTCGCTGAGCAATCCACCGCAGGCTTCTTGCAGCACTCCGCCGGTCACTTCAAAGGTATGGTTAAGGCGCTCATCAGCGTTGATGGCATACAAGGTGCCCAGCGCGCCCGCTTTGGGGTCGGGCGCCCCGTACACGCAGCGGTCAATGCGCGCTTGGTGCATAAGCCCGGCGCACATGATGCAGGGCTCCAGCGTCACATACACGGTGCAGCCAGAAAGCCGCCACGCATCCAGCGCCACAGCCGCCGCCTTCATTGCCAGAAATTCAGCATGACCAGCCGGATCGCGGTCGATTTCGCGCCGATTATGGGCGCGCGCGACCACTTCGCCGTGCCTAACGACGACGGCCCCAATCGGAACTTCATCGATGGCGCCCGCCAAGCGCGCTTCAGAAAGTGCCATCTGCATATAGTATTCATCATTCATGCCCCTATTATATGCTATCCTTTTCCAAGCGCTTCGCAGACCTACACGCCGCAGCGCATCAACATAACGGAGGAGTGGTCGAGTGGCTTAAGGCGGCGGTCTTGAAAACCGTTGAGCGGTAACCCCGTTCCGTGGGTTCAAATCCTACCTCCTCCGCCAGACAAAACCAAAAGACATGCTTGCATGTCTTTTTTTGTCGAAGGAGAGGTAAGGATTGCACGTGTCCCAACCCGGACCAGCCTCCCGATCCCACCAGGCAGCATCGCGTCAGTCTAAGCCGGGTTTTCCATCCAAAAGTGCCCTTTCCCCCTTTTCCTACACAGCTTATATGGTTCTAATTTTGTATCATTAGGTAACGGTTTTTCAACCCCGTCGGCACAAAACGCCCTAGCTGTTACAATCGGGGTCGACTTGATAGCTAAGGAGCATACAGCGCATGCAGGAAAACAGCAGACTCCCTAAAGCATATGGACTAATGCTGCTTGAAGCACTTGACCACAATACTGCAGTGGGTGTTAAGTTGTGCGCATACGCCGAAGGGTGCCGTATCCTCTATGTAAACGATGGGGTTACCGCCCTAACGGGCTACACCCGCAGCGAACTTATCGGCAGCGATTACTTGTGCGTTATGCACCCCGAAGATCACGCATACCTTCACCAGCAAATCGATGCCCAAAATGCCGCACAGGGAAACTTCCAGGTAACGTATCAGCTAATCAAAAAAGACGGGTCCCGCATTTGGGTGCTCGACAGCGGCGCGCTTGTGACACAAGAAGATGGAACAGTAGTCATCCAAAGTGTCACCCTTGATATATCTGAGCAGAAAAATACTGAGGAAGCCCTACGGGTTAGCCAAAAACGCAACGAGCTCGCCCTCAGTTTTTCCGATGTGACCGTGTTTGAATACAACATCAAAACGAAGACAATCCGCACCCAAGAAAGCGATTTCGATACCTACCACATGCCCAATATTATCGAAGACGGCATCGAATCCGTCATTGATTCTGGCATCATTGCGCCCCGAAGCAAAAACAATCTGCGCAAGCTTTATCAGGAAATAGACGAGGGTGCCGTTTCGGCATCCACCACCATCTACGCCCTCGACATAAATGGCTCAGAACGCACGCTTGAACTGCAAATGGTCAGCATTCCAGGCAACGACGGCAAGCCCGCCTACGCCATAGGGGTGCGCAAAGACGTAACGGAAACACGGCTGTTCAACCAGGAAAAAGAGTACAGCAGCCAGCTTCTTTCCGAACGCATGTTTATATACGAAGCCAACGTAACTCAGGATAAAGTTCTCTACCACAACTCTTCATGGGCACAAGATGCCGAAATCAGCCCACAGGGCACTTTTTCAGAGCTTGTGCACCTTATCTGCGAGTCGCGCATTGCCCCGGAAGACCGCGCGCTGTTTTCTGCCCGCCAATCACAAGCCTTCCTTCTTGAGGCCTTCCATAACGGGGAACGCCTGGTCACATTTGAATATCGCCGCTGGGTGCGCAACAAGGGCTATCTGTGGTTTGAAGTAAAAATCAACATTGTGCAAGACGAAATAACCAACGACATCAACATCCGGGTGTACACCCTCAACATAGACGAACGCAAAAAAAATGAGCTGCAAGCCGCGGCAGAACGCAAGCACTACGAACTGACGCTTTCAAAAACAACGATGATTTACGAACTTAATATAACGCAGGACACAATGGCGCTCGGACACGATCAGCTGCGCTCGGCACTGGGCATCGCATCCGAAAAGAATCACATCGAAAGCACGCTACCCGAAATTTTGAAGCAAATTCATCCGCACGACAGGGCGGCAATGAGCGCGTTTCTTTCCTATGCCAACCTAAAACAAGCCTTCGCTTTGGGCATGAACAACCTTGAGCACGAATACCGCCGCCTTGACGCAAAAGACACCTATCGTTGGTTTCACTGTGCGCTGCAACTTTTTGAAGATGTGCAAACCCACGACCTTATGTGCTATGCCTACATCGAAGACATCGACACAGAAAAGCGGGAGGAACTGACGCTGCTCTACAACGCGCAGCACGATTTAATGACGGGCTTTTACAACAAGGCTACGACGGAAGAAAAAATCAATGCGATCTTAGAGTCCACGGAATGCGACACGGAAACACACGTTTTTCTTATCGTTGACCTGGACTATTTCAAGGAAGTAAACGATCAGTTTGGACACGCTTTCGGCGATGCCGTCATATCCCAAGCCGCCGAAAAAATCAAAGAGCTCTTCCGCATGGGTGATGTTTTAGGACGCATTGGTGGCGACGAATTTGCCGTGTTCATGAAAAATGTCAGCAGCGAGCAAATAGCGTTTTTGAAGGCTCAAGAAATATGCGACGCCTTAACGGAAACCTACACGCAAGGTGCGGTAGAACGCACGCTTACCACAAGCGTTGGCATTGCCCTGTACAACAAGCACGGCACCACCTACGACGAACTATATCGCAATTCGGATACGGCTTTGTATGATGCGAAGCAAAAGGGGCGCGGCCAGTTTTCTCTCTACGATGCAACGATGCAGATCAGCACTGCAGCTCCTTCGCGCATTGATTCCCAGCATCTGGGCAGGGCACACACCCTGGAAAGCCATATCAGCGAATATGTGTTTCGCATACTGTTCGAATCACAAGACAAGCAACGCGCTATCAAATCGGTGTTAGAGCTGATTGGCAAGCACTACCACATCAGCCGCGCTTACGTTGTGGAAAACTCCAACGATGGCGCCCATGCGCACTGCACGTTTGAATGGCACAACGAAGACATTGCGCCGCTACAGCTTGAAAACCTGGGATTAACCTATGCCAATCTGGGCGATTACAGCGCCAACTTCGGCCAGGAAGGCATGTTCCTTTTAACCGCTTCCGCTGCCGCAAAAACACCGCTTGAAAAAATTTTTCGAGCGCAAAACGTCATAACGACGCTGCAGTTTTCCATCATGCGCAAGGGGCACTTCGCTGGCTTTATCGGCTTTGATGAATGCGTGCAACAGCGCGATCCTGGGGCCGAAGAGCTTAACGATTACCGCAACTTCGCCAATATATTAAGCGTTTTCATTACGGAAATGCGCGCACTTGAGCAGTTGCAAGCAACAAGCGACGTTGCATTTTCCCTGATAAACAACCTTGATTCGTACGCTTACGTGTGCAACCCGCGCACGCATAAGCTACTATTTGTAAACGACAAAACACGCGCAAATATCCCTTCGGCGCGCGTGGGGGATGTGTGCCACAAGGCGCTGTGGGGCAACGATAAACCTTGCCCCAACTGCCCCATGCAAAACCTGGAAAAAAACGGGGGGCCGCTCTACACAACCATGCGCTACAGCCCCAAGGCGGGTGTGCGGTTTAAGGTCACCACTTCATGGATTGACTGGCTTGACAACGAAAAGGCCTGCCTCATCAACAGCGCCGACCTTTCCGAAGCCTAAATCCCACCCGCAACCACTTCCCAACCAGGCAGCAGGGTCGCTAGTTTGCTGAGTTGCGGGTGGGTGTGGGTGCGGGGTTAATCTTGGCGGGCGTCCATGGGGGTGAAGGGGCGCTTTTGCGCACGGGTGGATTTGTAGGCGGGGCGAATGATGCGCTTGCCCGACACAATTTCCTCGAAGCGGTGCGCCGCCCAGCCGGTCATGCGCGCGCAGGCAAACAGCGGCGTGAACAAATCTTCCGGGATGCCCATCATGGAATACACGAAGCCCGAATACATATCGACGTTGGCGCACATATCTTTCTTCGTGCCTTTTTCCTTCAGGATAACTTCGGGCGCCAAACGCTCGATGCTTTTCAGTAAGTTAAGCTCGGCCTCAAATTCGGTGCCCGCCGCAAGACGTTCGGCAAAATCCTTGCAGATGATGGCGCGTGGATCCGACTTCGTGTAAACAGCGTGCCCCATGCCATAGATAAGACCCGTGCGGTCGTAGGCTTCCTTGTTCACGACGCGCGCCAGATAATCGGCCAC
>JAVWGW010000076.1:0-7487 GCA_036640375.1 Raoultibacter sp.
GGACGAACCTCTGGTGTAGCAGTTGTCGACCAACGGCATCGCTGCTTAGCTACGTTCGGAATGGATAACCGCTGAAAGCATCTAAGTGGGAAGCCAACTTCAAGATGAGTTCTCTGTTCGGTAAGACCCCTTGTAGACTACGAGGTTGATAGGCTGCAGCTGTAAGCGTTGTAAGACGTTCAGGCGAGCAGTACTAATCGGTCGAGCTCTTCATCTTATTTATTCATATTATCGTGACGTTAATCATCGTCTGACGCTATGCAACTTTCAGGGTGCGCATTTGAGAATATCATAGATATATCTCATGGAAGAATATCTTCTATGAGCGCGACTTTAGAGGCAGGGATCACCCGATCCCATTCCGAACTCGGCAGTTAAGCCTGCCATCGCCGAAAGTACTGCGGTGTAGTCCGTGGGAGGATAGGACGTCGTGCTCATAGAGGATATTTTTGTTTTGCAACCTGACGGCGGCCTGTGGCGGCCAGCTTGCCGCTCAAAGCTTTCGGGCCTCGCGCACACGTATGCAAATACGCTTAGCGCGAAACCCTCGGCTTTTCGGGGCAATCTGACGCACCACAGGCTGCCTGTCTTTTTCGTTGAACCTGACGGCACGTCCTGGTGGGCATATAACCGTTCAAGCCTCTCGTTGCTTTCGTGCGCGTACAGAGAGTACGCTTACTTCAAGCTCCTCGGTCTTTCACGATTATCTGCTCCACCAGGACGTGCCTGACTTTATCATTGTTGATTCAAGCTGCGACGGCGCGTGACCGGCGCTTCGCGCGGGCACGGCGCTGCGTTGTTGATCCAACCTGCGACGCTGCGGTGTTGTTCGGTCTACTTCCTTAGTTTTACCAGTTCCATGCCTTCTTTGCCGCAGATGCTTTCTATATCAAGGCGGATTACCTGGGTGTGAGTCCATTCTTCCGTGATGGTTTTAGCTCCTTCAGCTTTGAAGGTGGGGGAGTATTTGGCCACGAGCATTTCGAGCGCTTGGCGCTTTTCGGTGGCATCTTCTACAAGGTGGGTGTGGCCCTGGGCTATGACGCTGCGGAATTTTGTCGTGAATTTTTCAGGGACGATTTCATCGGCTGCTATAACGGTGAAGCAGGCGCGGTCGTCAGCGGCCAAGGCGTCGAGTTTTTGCCCGTGTGTGGCGCAGTGAAAATAGAGGGTGTTTGCGCTGTAGGCAAAGCTGAGCGGCACGGCGTAGGGGAAACCGTCGCTGTCGTTTACGCTTAGAACGCCCGAAGTGCAGCTTGTTAAAATCGCTTCGACGTCTGCGGCGTCAAGTTTCTGCCGTTTCCTTCTTAAAGGGTAGCTCATAGCTTCTTCTTTCAGCCTTTTTGCAGCGGGATGCTGCTGATTTCTTGCCAGTGTAGCAGAAGCCTGCGGGGGAAAGGGTGTTTTTCACGGGCTGCTTGCACCCCTCGCCGTGTTAATTATGCGCTTGTGTAAGGCGTGACCTTGGGCTTCGCGTATACTATAGAAGTCAAAAAGTATGTCATTAATCGTATTGTCCTACGAACGGAGGCTTTCTCTGTGAGCGAAATATCGCAGGAAACAGAACATATCGCCCGGCAAGTTATGGGTGACGAAGCAAAGCTTACCCCTTTAGCAGAAAATCTTTCCGGCTCTTCGCGTCGTACGCGACAGGTTTCTGCGGCGGTGTTTGCTATGGTCGCACGTGAAAAACCCGAGGCACTTGTCGGTCATTCTGCCGCGCTTATCGATGCACTCAATCGCCCCGAAGCACAAACGCGTTGGGAGTGTTTGGATGCTTTGACGGCCTTGGTCGATCTGGATTCGCGTTCGTGTGACAAGGCTATCCTTGGTGCCGAAACGGCGCTTTTTGATGAGGATAGCGGCCCGGTTCGTCTGGCTGCCATGCGTTTTTTGTGTCGCCTGGGCGCTACAACGGAAAATCGTTCTGAAAAGGTGTGGTCGCTTCTTGATGAAGCCATCCAATGCTATCATGGCGATCCGGAATTCCAGGATATGCTCATAGCAGTCATTTCCTTTTCGGAGGGCAAGCTTTCCGCCACGGTCAAGCAGGAGCTTACGACGCGCATGACCTTTGATGCGACCAATGGCAAAGGAACTCTTGGGCGGCGTGCCGCTCAAATTGTTGCAAATCTGAAATAACCACAGGGACGCTTTCGGGTGTCCCTTTTTTGCATATGCGCCTGCGGGCGCATATCGTTTCTATTATGCTTGATGAAAGTGTTCAGACAAGAAGAAGGGACTGCGATGGATAGCACCGTTTCCGGCCGCCAGGCTTTGCTGCAGGTAGGCGACAACACCTACACTTACTACCCCGTTTCGGCTGTTGAGGGCGCTGAAAAGCTGCCTTATTCCCTGAGCGTCTTGCTCGAAAATGTGTTGCGCCAGGCACCCAGTGATGAAGCGGCTACCCGCGCTGCCCAGCGCGTTGTTGAAGCGGGATGCGCCGGTGCGGTGGGGGGCGAAATCGAATTTAGCCCCGCGCGCGTGCTGTTTCAGGATTTCACCGGCGTGCCCGTATTTGTGGATTTCGCCGTTATGCGCAATGCCTGCGAAGCGCTGGGGGGAAACCCGAGCAAAATAAACCCTCAGATTCCCTGCGATCTTGTGATTGACCACTCCGTTATCGCTGACGAAGCAGGTTGTGCGGGGGCTTTGGGAAAAAATGAGCAGCTAGAATTTGAACGCAACCAAGAACGCTATGAGTTTTTGAAATGGGCGCAGGGTTCGTTTGAAAACGTGCGCATTGTGCCGCCCGGGGCGGGCATTTGCCACCAGCTCAACATCGAAAAATTTGCATCCGTCGTCATGACGGCCAAGGCGGCCGAAGACCAGGGCGCACCCCTTGCCTACTTCGACACGCTGGTGGGTACCGATAGTCATACGCCTACGGCCAACGGCATCGGCGTGCTGGGCTGGGGTGTGGGTGGCATCGAGGCCGAAGCGGCGGCTTTGGGCCAGCCCATCACCACGCTTGTGCCGCGCGTTGTGGGCGTGCGCCTTGTGGGTGCCTTGCCCGAAGGTGCGTCGGCCATGGATCTTTCGTTGACCTTTGCCCAGCTGTTACGCGAAAAAGGCGTTGTCGGGTGCTTTGTTGAGTGCTTTGGCCCGGGGCTGGAAAACTTAAGCGCCACAGCGCGCGCCTGCGTTTCCAACATGACGCCCGAATACGGCAGCACCTGCACCTTGTTCCCGGTTGACCAGCAAACACTTGATTATCTGCGCCTGACCGGCCGCACGCCCGAACAGGTTGCGCTGGTGGAGGCTTATGCGAAGGCACAGGGTTTTTGGAATGATCCTGCGGCTGCCCCGCGCAGCTACGCCGAAGTGATTGAACTGGATTTGTCCACGATTGCGCCCAGCATCGCCGGGCCTTCGCGCCCGCATCAACGCATTGCGGTCGCGCAGGGCAAAGCGGCTATCGAAGGCATCTGCGCCGATCGCGACCTGGCAGATGACGGCGTTTGCGTAACTATAGGCGGCACCACGCACACGCTTAGCCATGGCGCCATCGCTCTTGCCGCGGTGACCAGCTGCACCACAGCCACCGACCCTTCCATGATGCTTGCCTGCGGGCTGCTTGCGCGCAAGGCGGCGGCAGCAGGCTTGACCCCCAAGCCTTGGACGAAGTGCATTTTGGCACCGGGAAGCAAAGCCACCGAGCTGCTGCTTGAGCGCGCGGGGCTGATGGATGGCTTGCAGCGCCTGGGCTTTTACACCTGCGGCTTTGGCTGCATGAGCTGCATCGGCAATTCCGGCCCGCTTGCGCCGGCCGTGCACGCCGTGGCCGACACCATCGAACTGACCAGCGTGCTTTCGGGTAATCGCAATTTCGATGGCCGCATTTCCCCCGATGTTTCGCAAAATTACCTGGGCTCACCGGCAACGGTCATCGCCTACGCTTTGGCGGGCACGATGCGCTTTGATTTTGAAACCGAAGCGCTGGGCACAAACGCGCAAGGGGATCCTATTTATCTGCGCGACATCTGGCCGACCAATGCTGAAATTTCTGAGCTGCTTGGCCGTTGTGTTAATGAGGATTTGTATACCTGCGGCAACCAGGGGATGTTTGAGGGTGACGAAAAATGGCGGGCGCTCCACGTCGATCCGAGTGCCACCTTTGCCTTTGATGAAGCGTCCACCTATGTGCGCCGGGCACCGTATTTCGATGGCATAAGCCCCACGCCGCAACCGGCAAAGCCGGTGTGTGGCGCGCGCGTGCTGGCAAATTTGGGCGATTTTATCACCACCGACCATATTTCTCCTGCCGGGTCGATAGCCCTTGATTCACCCGCAGCCCGTTACTTGGAACAGCACGGCGTTTCTGCTGCGGATTTCAACACCTATGGCGCGCGTCGCGGCAATCATGAGGTTATGGCGCGCGGAACCTTTGCCAATGTGAAGCTGCACAACAAGTTGGCGGGCGACACGACGGGCGGTTGGACGCGCGATTTGCTTAGCGGCGAAATCGTTTCCGTGTTTGATGCCGCGCAGCACTATGCCGACCAGCACATTTCTTTGATTGTGTTGGCGGGCAAAATGTACGGCAGCGGTTCTTCGCGGGATTGGGCGGCAAAAGGCCCCATGCTTTTGGGCATCCGCGCCGCCTGTGCGGAAAGCTTCGAGCGCATCCATCGTTCCAACCTGATCGGCATGGGCATTTTACCCCTGCAATTTCTTGAAGGGGAAAGCGTCGAGACTTTAGGCCTTGATGGTACAGAAACTTTCGACATCGATGCCGTTGATTTCTCGCAGGGCTTGCCGCAGCCGGCCTGTGTGGGCGTGCACGCCGTTAAGCCTGATGGCAGCCGCATTGACTTCAAGGCAATCGTGCGCGTGGACACGCCGACCGAAGGCCACTACTTTTTCAATGGCGGCATCTTGCACTACGTTTTGCGCGGCTTGATTTAAGGCGCTCGGACGGCGTGTGCGCTGCTCGCCCGCTGTTTGGGCAGCGCAGGCACACACCGCATGTGCGCAGCAACATGACGATTGGCTAACGAACTTTTTCGACAGCCTGTTTTCACGTACAATGAATACTTTATGAAATACATTACAAGGGGTGATACCGTGGGTCAAAAATCAGGAATCGATACGCTTATCGATGTGTTGCGGCAGTCGGGTATGCCGGTTGATGTGGGCGGCTTTTCCAGTTCCGCAGAAGACGTCGATCCGGTGGCATCGTCAAGCGATGGCGCAGGTGGCAAAGGCTCGTCTTCGGTGCCTCCGAAAGTAAATATCGAAGTTCCGTTTTCCGACAAGATTGCCTCATGGGGCAAGCGCGCGCTGATCATTGCGCTGATTGTGGCGCTTATCATTGCCGCAGTGGCCTATTGGTGGTTTCATCCGGCCATCAACATTCAAAGCACCGACACCTGGTTTTTTGTGGGCGTCTTTGTGTTGCTGCCGCTGTTTTTGGTGTTCATCGGGCGTTCTCTGGCCTACAAAAACGGTAGCGCCAAAATTACAGCCAGCGAAAGCAAGGCCAAGGTATTCAAGGGTTTATCGTGGATTCCTGTAGCTGTTATCGTTGCGGGCATTGTGGGTGCCGCCGCATCGGTTGCTATTTTCCCCGGCAATGCCGAAAAGTATGCCAACGTTTTGCAGACGACCGATCTTAACTTCACGGAAGATATTCACGAAGTTGATTATTCTAACATTCCCGTTATCGACCGCGATTCTGCCGTGTTGCTAGGCAATCGCACCATGGGTTCCATTCCCGAATACGTCAGCCAGTTTGAAATATCGCCCCTGTACAGCCAGATAAATTACAAGGGTGCACCCGTGCGCGTCAGCCCTCTTGTGTATGCCGACCTGTTCAAGTGGTTCACAAACCGCGAAGCGGGCATCCCGGCGTATGTTGTGGTGGATATGGCCACGCAGAATACGGAAATCGTCCGTTTGGAACAGCCGATTTTGTATTCGGAATCCGAGCCCTTGGCGCGCAACATCGACCGCCATGTGCAGCTCAGCTATCCCTTCTACATGTTCGACGAAAAGTCGTTTGAGATCGACGATGAAGGTAAGCCCTGGTGGGTGTGCCCCGTGCAAAAGCGTACCATCGGGTTGTTTGGTGGCACGACTATTTCCCGCGTGGTGCTGTGCGATGCGACAACAGGGGAAACCCAGGATCTTCCCGTTGAGGAATGCCCGCAGTGGGTTGACCGCGTGTATCCTGCCGAAATGCTGCTTCAGCAGTACAACTGGTCGGGCGCTTACCAGGATGGGTGGATCAATTCGGTGTTTGGCCAGCAGGGCGTCGTGCAGACCACTCCGGGTGGCGAAGGCCAACTGGGTTACAACTACATCGCTAAAGATGATGACGTATGGGTCTATACCGGTGTCACTTCCGCTACGGCCGATAGTTCGATTGTTGGCTTTGTGCTGATAAACCAACGTACCGCAGAATCGCACTTCTACGCGATGGCCGGCGCAACGGAGGCTTCGGCTATGGCATCGGCCGAAGGCCAGGTGCAAAACTTGCGCTACAAGGCCACCTTCCCCCTGCTGTTAAATATCAACGGACAGCCGACGTATTTCATGGCGCTTAAAGACGATGCTGGCCTGGTTAAGCAGTACGCCATGCTCGATATTCAGCGCTATCAAAACGTTGCGGTGGGCGATACCGTTGCCGCGTGCCAAAAATCCTACAAAACGTTGCTTGCCACCAATGGCGTTATCAATGCAGCAGGGGAGGCGGGTGCCGAAGATGTGACGGGCGTGATCAAGAACATCACGCAGGCTGTTGTGGAAGGCAATTCTCACTTCTACCTGACGCTTGTGGATGACGCACGCATCTTTGACTGTGCCTTCCCTGGCCTTATCGAAGTGGTGGGGTATGCGCCGGGTGAAACCATCACGCTGCACTTCACCAAGGGCGAGCCCACATCCACCGTGCTTTCGATTGGCGCTAAGCCCGCGGCACCCGCGGCGCCTGCCGCCGCTGCCGCAGGTGGTGGCGCTGCTGGGGCACCGGCAACACCCGCAGCCGCCCCAGCGCCCGGGCCAGCTGCCAATTGATGAAATTCGTGTGGCGGTAGCTTTACTTGGGCGTGCTGTTCTGTCACAATAAGCGGGTTGTGAATTTCACAGCTGAAAACGTAGTTCCGCTGCCCAAGACAGCAGGCACCGAAAGGTTTAATCGCGCAAGCGGCCCGCCGAGGTTGTCATAGAAGTTAAAACTTTTACGACCCCCGCTGTCTTTTAAGCGGGGGTCGTTCCTTTTTCGGAAGTGACGATCCCGCCCGATGAGGGGTGGAACCTGATCTTTTGAAAAGGAGGTGTATTACAACAATGCCTAACGTTCAGAACAAAGAATCCTTGGTCAAGATCAAGGAAAGCCTCGAAAATGTGGGCGCTGTGTGGGTTGTCGATTATCGTGGTTTGACGGTGAAGGCTATCCAGGCACTGCGCAATGACATGCGTGGCGCAGAAGCCGACATGAAGGTGTACAAGAACACTCTTATGCACATCGCGCTCGAAGAATT
>JAVWGW010000077.1:0-7482 GCA_036640375.1 Raoultibacter sp.
AACACCTGGGTTTTGCCCGCATAGCGGTTGTAGGCGGGCACGTTGATAATCTTTTCGATGTCGCGCCCAAAGGCGGGGCGGGTAAGGGTGGCTTGGTCGTGCGTGCTGGCTTCCCGGCGCAGGCACGCGCCATCTTCAAAGCGATGCGGGTTGCGCCAACCCCGCGCGCGGTCGCGGGTGATGGCCGCTTCTATGGCGGGGTCAAGGTGAAGGTAGGGCACGGCCGCATCGCTGGCGCGCGGCGGTGGCGTTGTTGCTGGTGGGGCTGCGGGGGCTAACGCTGACATAAGAACTCCTTATCGTGTGTGTTGCCCCGTATTGTAGCGCAAAGTGCGCCTGCACAGATGCCGTGTTACTGGCGGCCGGGTCACGGCAGCCCGCCTGCGTTGTGGTAAAGTGGAATCCAAGAAAATTTGAGTGGAAGCGGAGGATTTCCCCATGAAAGATAAGGCTGTCTATTTGAAGTGGATTGCGATACTCTGTGCCGTTATGGCGCTTTTTTGTTTGGCAATTTTTGTGGTGGGCTACAAAGATTTAAGCTTTGGCCGCGTGGCTACGGTTGTTGCGCTGTTGGTGGCTTCGGTGGCCTGCGGCATCGCTTCTAAAAGCATGGCCGCCGCGCCCGAAAAAAAAGCCATGCCGTCCGCTAAAAAAACAACAGGGAAGGGTGCCCACTAACACATGGCCCTTATCAGCGAAGAAGATGTTGGTCTTGTTCGTGCGGCAAACGACCTTGTCGCTGTCGTGGGCGAGCGCATTCCTTTGCGCCAACGCGGCCGCGATTTTTGGCTGTGCTGCCCGTTTCACCAGGAAAAAACCCCTTCTTGCAAGATAGACCCGAACACTCAGCTGTGGCATTGCTTTGGGTGTGGTGAGGGCGGCGATCTTTTTTCCTTCATCATGAAGCTTGACGATTTAAACTTTCCCGATGCGGTGCGCGCGCTAGCCAATCGTGCAAATATTCAGCTGCAGGAAAACGACGGCAAGCCGCAGGTGCCGCAAAGCTATAAGGCGCGGCTCAAAGAAATATGCAAGCAGACGGCGCTGTTTTATCACGGCCAGCTTATGCGCTCTACCACCCCGCTGGCCGATCGCGCGCGAAGCTATCTTGCCGGGCGGCACTTGGGCGGATCGGTGCCAAAAACGTGGCAGCTGGGGTTTGCCCCCGGGGGGGATGTTTTGGCGCGTTACTTGCGTGGCCTGGGGTTTAGCAACAAAGAAATGGTTGACGCCAATGTTGTGGTCAACACCAGCAAGCGCGGCATACAAGATCGCTTCTACAACCGTATAATGTTTCCCATCTTCGATGCGCAGGGTGATTGCATCGCTTTTGGCGGCCGCGTTTTAGACAAGCATGAACCGAAGTATCTCAATTCCCAAGAAACGCCCATCTTCCATAAATCGGAAGTTCTGTTCGGGCTTGATAAGGCGAAGGTTTCGCTGGCTTCCACGGGTATTGCGGTTGTGGTGGAAGGGTATACCGATGTCATCTGCCTGCACGAAGCGGGCATCACCAACGTGGTGGCCACGATGGGCACCGCGCTGACCATGCGCCACATTCGCGCGCTTTCGCACCATGCTAAAAATACGGTCATCTACTTGTTTGATGGCGATGAAGCGGGGCAGCGTGCGGCCGATCGCGCCCTGAGTTTCATCGATTCATCCCTCACGCCCGAAGCGGGGCGCAACAAAATAGAGCTGGCGGCGGTTACGCTGCCCAAAAATGTAGATCCTGCCGATTTCGTTACCCAATACGGTGCAGAAGCGCTGCGGGCATTGCTTGCCGACGCCCAACCACTGCTCAAGTTTGGCATCGACCGCCGCCTGGCGCGCTTCGATCTTACCACTGCCGAAGGCCGCAATCGCGCCATCGCCGAAGCCTTGGCCATACTGGCGCCCATCAAAGATTCGCTGCTGGCAAAAGATTACGCGGTGCAGGTTGCCAGCAGGTGTCGTGCACGCGAAGAAGATGTGCTCGATCAGCTTGCCCAGGTGAAGGTGCCTTCCAGCTTCAACGAAGCGAATGCCGAAGATGATCTGGCGCCCACACCAGCTGCGCCGCAGCTTTCCCCCAGCGAAAAAAGTCGCCGCCGTTTTGAACGCGAATTTTTAAGCCTGTGCGCCTGCCATGCCGATTTGGGGCAAAGCAATGCCGCAGCGCTTGCATCCACGCAGTGGCACGTGAAGTTGCACGGCGTGTTGGCGCAGGTGGTGTTGGCTATTTTGGCGGAAACACCCACCGTTTCGGCAGCCGAATGCATCACGCGCGCCACACAGATTGAACCGAAAGCGGCCGACGTTTTAAGTTCGGGCACCATGACGCAGGAAGTTGCCCCCGAAAAACTGGCACCCTTTCTTGCCGAAGAATTGGCCATAGGCGATTTGGAAGAAGCCGTGGCGCGCCTGCACGATCAGCTTAAAACCCCCGAGCGCATGAGCGCCCAAGATTACGAAGTGGTTTTTGAAAGCGTCGTTGCCCTGCAAAAGGATCTGACGCAGCGTCGCTTGGCCCACAAGCCACTCACCGGCGCGCGCGGTTAACTTCCTGCAAGATGGTATACTCACGCAAGAAGAAAGGAGTCCCCTATGAGCCCTTTTATCTGGCTTGCGGTGGCGGTTGTTATGGCCGTTATCGAAATTGTTTCCCTCAGCTTGATTACGGCGTGGTTTGTTGTCGGATCGCTTGCCGCATTTGTGGCAAATTTGCTGGGAGCCGGTGTGGCGGTGCAGATGGTGGTGTTTTTGGCCGTGTCGCTGCTGTGCCTTATCTTTTTGCGGCCGCTGTTTTTGAAGTATCGCCGTCGCGGTGAAGATCACGAACCAACCTTAGTCGGGCAAAGTGCGCTTGTGTGCGAAGAAATAGATAATGAACGCCTGGTGGGGCGCGTAGAAACAGCCAACCGCATGACCTGGGTTGCCCGCAGCGCCAATGGCAGCGTTATCCCCGTGGGGGAAGCGGTCGTGGTAGTGGACCGTGAAAGTGTCAAGCTTATCGTTGAAAGGAAGTCTTCATGACCGCTATCATTGTGCTTATGGTTATTGTTGTGTTGGTCATTTCGTTTTCGCTTACCTGCATCAAAATTGTTCCGCAGGCGCATTCCGCCGTTGTGGAACGTCTGGGATCTTATTTGACCACGTGGCAGACGGGTCTTCATGTGAAGCTGCCCTTTATCGACCGCGTGCGTGGTGGCATTACGCTCAAAGAACAGGTGGCCGATTTTCCGCCACAACCCGTTATCACAAAAGATAAC
Organism: Raoultibacter sp.; assembly: GCA_036640375.1. Taxonomy (GTDB): domain Bacteria; phylum Actinomycetota; class Coriobacteriia; order Coriobacteriales; family Eggerthellaceae; genus JAVWGW01. The sequence goes on from JAVWGW010000077.1 coordinate 3,252, forward strand.
GTGACCATGTCGGTCGATACCGTCTTGTTTTTCCAGGTTATGGATTCAAAGCTGTATTGTTACGGCGTCGAACAGCCGCTGATGGCCATTGAAAACCTGACGGCAACCACGCTGCGTAACATCATGGGCGATCTTGATTTGGATACCGCGCTTGTTTCGCGCGACACCGTCAACGCCAAGATGCGCGAAATTCTTGATGATGCCACCGATGCCTGGGGCATCAAGGTCAATCGTGTCGAACTAAAAAATATCACGCCGCCGCCCGTTATTCAGCAGGCGATGGAAAAGCAGATGAAGGCCGAACGTGAAAAGCGCGAAGCCATGCTGCTGGCCGAAGGCCAAAAAGCCGCCGCCATAACCATCGCGGAAGGCAATAAGCAATCGCGCATTCTGGAAGCGGAAGGCGCCAAGCAGCAGGTTATTTTGGCAGCCGAAGCCGACCGCGAAAAGCAGATGCGCGAAGCCGAAGGTGAGGCCGCCGCTATTCAAAACGTGCAGGCAGCCACAGCTGATGGCATCCGCATGGTGCGCGAAGCGCAGGCCGATAACGCTGTGTTAACCATGAAAGCCCTGGAAGCCTTGCAGGTTTTGGCCAACGGCACGGCAACAAAGATTATCATTCCCTCCGATATTCAGGGCATCGCCGGCTTGGCGGCATCGCTCAAAGAAATAGTCGTCGACGGCGAAGGCAGCCACACCCAAGCTGCTCTTTCTGCGCTTAAGGCGCCCAAAGCTTAAGCGGCTTATCCAAGAAGAATTAGCTGCACGGCGGCGTTTGCTTGGAAGGTAGTTATGGAAAAAGTAATAACACTTATTATTGTGGTAGTGATGGCGGTGGGTTTCTTCGTGTTCACCCGCAATCAAAAGCGCTAGACTAGACAAAGCTCAGCCCACGCCCGCCGCGTAAGGCGGGTCTTGTGCCCAGCGAAGAATCATATTTCTTCGCGTGATTTTCTCTAAGGAGTTTGTGGTTATGAACGTGGTACTTTCCCCCGACCCGACGCTGCGCCAGGTGTGCCAAGCCTGCGAAGTAGGGGATAAAAGCTTGAAGAAGTTGGCCAAGCAAATGGCGCAGGTCATGTATAAAAACAATGGCTGCGGTTTGGCAGCGCCCCAGATAGGCGTGCTTAAACGCTTGGTTGTTATAGATTGTGGCGACCAGGAAGCCGATGGCAAAAACCCAATTTACCTGATCAATCCCGTGGTGGTTGAAACGCGCGGCGACAAGGTTGTTGAAGAAGAAGGCTGCCTTTCCTGCCCCGGCATTGCGGTGCCGGTAGGCCGTGCACCCTGGGCACGCGTCGAATTTAGCGATTTGGAAGGCCGCGCCTGCTTCATCGAAGGTGATGGTTTGTTGGGACGCTGCTTGCAGCACGAAGCGGATCACCTGGATGGCAAGACGCTGTTTGAAGCCTGCGACCCTCTGGCGCGCATCGAAGCCTTGCGCGCCTATGATGCCGCTTGTGCCGCAGGGGCAAAACCCGGGGAAACTTCTGTCGGGGCACGTGTTCGGTAAGCTCGAAGCGAAGGAAACGACGTGAATATCATCTTTATGGGCACTCCTGATTTTTCCGCAACGGTTTTAGAAGAACTGGTCAATCAGCACACGGTGTGCGCGGTGTACACGCGCCCCGATGCGGCAAGCGCTCGGGGCACCCAGCTGGTGCCTTCGCCGGTAAAACGCATGGCGCAGCGCTTCAACCTGCCGGTGCATACGCAAAAATCGCTGCGGGATCCCCAGGTGATAGCTCAGATTGCCGCCTATGAACCCGATGTTATCTGCGTGGCTGCCTACGGCGCGATTCTGCCGCCCGAAGTGCTGGCCATTCCTCGCTATGGCTGCATAAATGTGCACGCATCGCTGTTGCCGAAGTGGCGGGGTGCCGCACCGATAGAACGCAGCATTCTTGCGGGCGATGTTGAAACCGGCGTATGTGTTATGCGCATGGAACAAGGCCTTGATACGGGCGATTATTGCGTGTGCCGCACCATTGCCATCGAAAACAAAGGTGCCCAAGAACTTACCGACGAACTGGCAAATTTGGGGGCCTATGCGCTTTTGACCGCCCTGATTCATGTGGAAAGCGGCGCGGTTGACTGGACGCAGCAAGATGATTCACTGGCCACGTATGCCGAAAAGATCGGCAAGCGCGAACTGTTCTTGGATCCGGCAGCCACCGCCCCCGCAAACGCGCGACGCGTGCAGGCTTCTTCGGCGGCTCACGCAGCACGCTGCACCATTGCGGGGCGTGCGGCCAGCGTTTTGGCGGCGTGTGTGCCCACCGATGCGGTGGGGGCGCAACAGGCAGCCGATATGGTCGCTGGTCAAGTGTGCTTTTTTGCCAAGCGCCTTTTCCTGGGATGCGAAGATGGTGCTATCGAAGTGCAGGAAGTGCAACCCGAGGGCAAGCAGGCAATGGCGGGCAAAGCGTTTGCGGCGGGCGTGCATACTATTAAAAGCGGCACTCTAACATGGGAGAAACTCGATGGATAAAGCTTCAAAGGCGTCTGCTGCACGTATATTTGCCGTGCAGGTGGGGCGCAGCGTGCGTATGCGCAACGCGTTTACCCATGACATTATTACCGCGCAGCTTGAAAAGACGAAGCTTACCCCCGAAGATAAGGCGTTTGCGACGAAGCTGGCCTTGGGGGTCACTTCATCGTTGGGCACACTCGATGAAATTATCGATCGCTGCCTGCGTTCGCCCAAAGATATTTCGCCCGAAGTGCGCGACGCGCTGCGTATTTCCACCTATGAAATTATTTTTTTGGAGAAAAGCCTGCATGCGGCCGTTGACCAAGGGGTCGAACTTGTGCGTTTTGTGGCACCGGAAGCGGCGGGGCTTGCCAACGCTGTGTTGCGCAAAGTGGCGCGCGCAAAAGAGGAATTCCCGTTTGGCGATCCTGCGCTTAGCACGGGGGCTCTTGCCCGCCAGCAGGCCTTTCCCCTATGGATGGCGCAGCTGCTTGTGGAAGATTTGGGGCGTGAGGCGGCGGCCGAAGCCATGGAAGCTTCCAACGGCGTGGCACCGCTTTATGTTGCCATCAATGCGCTGCGTGCCGACGAAGCTGCCGTGCGCAAAATTTTTGCTGCGGTGGGTGAAGCGGCCGCGCCGGTTGAAATTGCTGGTGTTGTGCTGCCCTTGTGCCTGCGCATCGAAAACCATCGCGTTATCGGTGATGCGCGCGTGAAAGAGCTTTTTGCGCAAGGCAAGATTATTGTGAGCGATGTTGCCGCCCAAGCCATAGCGCAGCTGGCTTTGCCCCAGAAACGCCCCGCGCGTTTTTTGGAAATAGGGTCGGGTCGCGGCACGAAAAGTATTCTGCTGCAAAACGGCGCCAAAGCGGCCTATGGTGCCCAAATGGCGCTTGAAACCTTGGATAACCGCGATTTCAAAACGCAGCTTCTTGAAAGGCGCGCCAAGCAATGCGGCGTTGATTTGGCTGCGGCTCATACCGGGGATGCCACCAAGCTTTTTGCTAGCTTTGGCCCGGATGCTTTTGATGCCATCTTTATCGATGCTCCCTGTTCGGGTTTGGGCACGCTGCGCCGCCACCCCGAAATCCGCTGGCGCGTTACCCAGCAAGACATTGCGGAATTGGCACAGTTAGGGGCCTGTATGCTTGATGAAGCGGCGGCCTGCCTTGCCGTGGGCGGACAGCTTACCTATGCCACCTGCACGCTTACGCGCCAAGAAAACACGCAGGTGATCGAACGATTTTTGAAAAGCAAGCGCGGCGAATCCTTCCGCCTGCTGCCCGTTGGGGATGCCCCCGCCTTCGCCACCCGCCTTGCCCCCGGCACCCCCGACGCCCACTTCGCCGCCTGCATGATCCGCGTCCGTTAAGGCGGCGCGGGTCCGCTTTGCCCGCCGCAGCCTTATTGCGCGCTGACGTATACTATTGTATAATTTATACGTCTAGCAGGAATCTTTGTGAGGAGCTGCCATGAATGTGAAGTTGACGCTGCGCATGGATGAAGAAGCGGTTGAGGTGGGCAAGCGTTTTGCTGCCGAAAACAGCAAATCGCTCTCGCAGTTGGTCTGCGATTATTTTCTTATGCTTGATGCCACGAACGCCTTTGTTGAAGAGGTTCCCGTGTCGCGCAAGCTGCATTCCTTGGTGGGCGTGGGTGTGGGGGATTGTGATGAAAGGGATTATCGCCTTCATCTTGAAGCCAAGAATAATGAGCGCAGGGCATGAAATTTTTACTGGACACCAATGTCGCGCT